>WSZW01000113.1 GCA_013139905.1 archaeon | reverse complement strand
AATTAGATAATTCAAGATCTGCTATTGAACTTGATGTTGCTGCTGGTACGGGAATTGTTAAGTCAACAGATTCAGAAATTGGACCTTCATTATCATTTGATTTTACTGGAGTGCAAAATATAATTTTAACTGGGAATAATATTAATTATATTTATTTAGATTATAATGTAGGAACCCCTCAAATTGTAGCAACTACTAATAGAGCATCAATTGAACTAAATAGACATTTTATTATTGGTAGGGTGTATAAAAATGGTTCTACATTACATATATTAAATGCTGGAGTTCATTTGCCAAATTTGGCTAGAAATGAACATGAGAGATTAGTTGAGAGAGATGGTTTTACATATTCTTCTGGTGCAATTATATCTGAAACTGGTACACTTAATCTTGCTGTAACAGATGGTGTATGGTTCCTTGGACATAATAGATTAACTACAAATGCGCTCGATTCAAGTATAGCAGATACATGGGTATATACTCATTATGGAGTAGCTTCATGGATTACTGATAATGCTACCGCTACTGCAGTTGATACTACACACTATAATAGTGGAGCAGATGTAATAGCTTTGCTTGGCGCTCAAAATTATGGAACTCAATGGGTATATATTACTTCCGATAGTCATTGGTATATAATATACGGAACCGTAAATGGAACTCTTTCAGTTGCACAGGCTGCAACTCCTCCAACTTCAATTCCTTCGTATTTGGAACATATGGGTGAACTAATAGCTAAGATTATTCATAAACAAGATGGGACTATAGTTTCAATTGAAATAACTCAAGATATAGAATTTACCGCATCAGGTGTACCAAATCACAATGACACTGGTGGCATTCAAGGTGGTACTGCTAATGAATATTATCATTTAACTTCAGCTGAGCAAACAATCGTAAATAATACTTCAGGTACTAATACAGGAGATGATCCTGCAGATGATACTACATACAATGAGTCAACTTGGGATACTAATCTTGATGCTGCGACAAAAAATGCTATTAGAGATAAGATAGAATTAATGATAACAGATATCAATACTAACCTTGCTAAAGTAACCAATGCGACACATACTGGTGATGTAACTGGAAGTGGAGAACTTACAATTGCAAATGATGTTGTAACTTATTCAAAAATTCAAAATATTGTAAATGATGAACGTATATTAGGACGAGTATCTGGAGCTGACGGTGTAGTTGAAGAACTTACAAAGGCGCAAGTACTTTCTATGATCAATGTAGAGGACGATGCGGATGTTACTGATGCAGATAATATTTCTTCAACAATTGTTGCAGCAACTGCAAAGAGCACACCAATTGGAGCTGACTCAATAGCATTAATTGATAGTGCAGATTCAAATATATTAAAAGAAGTTACTATATCACAACTTAATTCAGTTCTTGGCGGAAGTTCAACGGTAAATATGTTTTTATCATCTGAAGCCGCATATTTACCTATTACTAATCCCGCTGGATTAGTAGAAGATGCTGGAGTTACAATATATGCTGGTACTTCGTATTTAACATTTGATGACACAACAAGTGAACATGCTATATGGCGAGTTCCAATGCCTGATTATAATGGTGGTAATATAGTAGTTACTGCATATTCAAAAGTATCAACAACTCCAAGTGGAGCCGTTACATTACAATATAATATATTGACAATTGGACTTGCAAATAGCGAACCATTCGATGAAGCAGTTACCGTAGATACAGGTATTAATATTTCTCACAGTTTAAATACTACAGAATTACTAACCGATATAATGATTGCATCTGCAACAATTGATCCTGCTAATATAGCAGCAGATGATTTAGTGGTAATAGAATTATCAAGAGATGTTGCTAGTGACAATTTAAGTGGTGATGGTGAATTAATTGGAATTATGTTAGAATATACGAGGGCATGATTTTTAAATAGTTGACAGTCCTTGGACAACTGGTGAAATAATCATTAAAGACGGTAATTATTAGATATTCATCACCAAGACGAGCACAATCAATATTTATAAACTGAGGCGATAAAATGGCAAACGTATTTAATAGAAGAACAAAAATATATAAAAAATCAGTAAATACCCCAGATTATCCTGAAAATGAGTGGATAATTAATCCAACATTCGTTCCAAATTGTGAAGCGAAGTATATGGTAGTTGATGGTGATAATATCAAAGAAATGACTATAAAGGAAAAGGCAGTTATTGATTATATAGCACCTATTCCAAAACCAGAACCACCAACTACAGAGGAATTAGAAAAAATTCGTAATGTAAATGTTGCATCTAAAATTGCTAATGTATATACAATAGCAGATGAAATATCAATGGTCCGTAAACTTATTATTGGCGAATCAAGTGTAATTGATGCTGATATAATTGAATGGTTTGATGTTATTGCAAATGCTAAATTAACATATCCAAAATCATGAAATATAAAGAAAAAATTTTAAATCCAGTTGAGTATTTTAAATATCGAATATATAGACATGGATTTAAATATTTATTAAAGCCAACAACTAGTAAATATCCAAAAATTTTTGCATTAGGCGTATGTTATCATTCAACAAGTGAAATTATCATTTGTAAAATATTTAATTGGAAATTACGACTTGAACATGAGCGTGGACATATGAATGGTCTTAAACATACAATGCAACATGGATTTGTAATGCATCCATGGGGTATTTATAGAGGTACAAAATATGAATGATACTTCTACCGATATCTTTATATAGGTCGGTTAAATACATAAAACATATATATAGTGAGGAGAAATATATACATAATTGAGGCAAATAAATGGCTATACATTTTATAGATATAAATAATACTGCGCGTAATGCTGAATATTTAAAGATCATAACATGTTCACGTTCTGATAATTCTACAATAGTTAAATATGATAATGTTGACGGTGAACTTATCGAAGTTAATGTAGAACAAATTGCAGAAACCGAAGAAAGTTTTGTAGAAGCTGAAATTATTGGTCGAAATAACAATTGGATAGAGTGGTATCCTTTAGAACAATTTGAAAAACTAAATCCTACAATAGAATTATAAGCAAAAGGAATAATATAAATGGCTAATTACACTTGTACAACTAATATGACTTTAGAGGCTTGCATAACTGCTGGTCCTATGGTCAGTGGTGATAATTTAACTATCAATTCTGGTGCTACAGTAACATGTGATAGAACGCCATCTATATTGATAGGTGTAGTAACAATAAATTATGGTAAATTATTTATAGATGGTATTAATATTGGCACTGGTAATATGATTAATTTTGTTGGTGAGTATGCGCAAACTATTACTGTAAATGGACAAGGCGAATTAGATGTAAATGGCAAATGGTATACCCTTGGAACAACAGACGGTACAAATGCACAAGTATTTAACCTTGCCACTTATTATGATTCTTCGTTTTGTGTAGATACAGTACCAATGATTCAAGTTGAAACTGGACGTAGATTAGACTTCAATAATTCTTCTGGTATAACTCCAGAAGTAGATGACTGGATTTTCAAAACAAGTGATAGAACTATAATGGGTCGTATAGTTGAAGTACATTCTACTTATTTAGTAGTCAAATTTTTAACTGGAACTCTTGCTAATACTGACGAGATTCATGTTAGAAAAATAATCGATAATAATGGTCCTGATCTACAAAAGTCATGGACTGCTGATATAAATAATGCTTCTGGAGATATAAAAGAAACTGGAATATATCAAGAATTTGGTAATAGTGTAATTAATGGTGTATCTCAATTATCAGCATTTCATCATGGAGTTGGGGGTTTTGCGTTTGCAAATATATTTCAATCAACTACTTTAACTATGGGTACTGCGACGGGAACTACTGGTGGTTTTGTACCACCATCTGGCTGTAATGTAAGAATACCTAATATTCATTTTTCAACTTCAAATATTACAAATTATGCTTCAAACAATACATATAACGATGGTACTATTAACGAATATAATAGATACAATCTTAGCACAGCAAGTGCAGGCAAAGTCAATTTTAGCTTATGTAATATAGGAAGTGCATTTTTTGGATGTGCCTCTGCAAATGAATTCAAATGTTATAACGTTGGAGCTACTATAAGTATAGGTTCTGCTATTGCAGGAACAAAAACTATTTATCATAATTGTTGTGTATGCGTAGACCCGTTAGATTTAGCTGCAAGTTCACAACCATTTCATTTAACAGATTTAGTTAATGGAACAGAAGTAAAGGATTGTTTAGCAATATGTGGAGCTGCTTTAAGTAATTTTGCTATGACTTCAAGTACAGATGTTTCAATAATAGGATGTATATCATCAAATGCAGGGTCAGGGACTAACATTTCAATCAGAGGACCATTATACAATATAGTAAGATGTAAAAATGTCGTATTTAATAATAATGTTGCAATAAGTAATCTTAATTCAACTACATATCCTTTTCTTACAATTCAAACCAGTGAGAATGTAAGTATAAATAATTTTATAGTTGGTACTCAAACTAATACTACACAGACTTGGGTTTCTTCTGGTATAACTATAAATGAATTTTCTAAAAATATAGAAATAATTGGAATGGAAATTATATCAGCAGGATTACCAGGAAGATGGTTTATTCAAACAGATGATGTTATAGATTTAAGAGTTAGATGTGTAGGTCTGATTGATGACCCTATAGATTTTGGAACGCTTACTGATGAATTTATAACTTTATCCGGTACAAGTTCTAAAATTAGTATTGCAAGATGCTGGAAAAAGAACGGACAAACAAAAACTTTTCAAGGAGTAGCAACTTATGCAAACGACATTGAAGTTCTAAATTGTGGCGCAGATTATGCAACGTTTTTTAGGGCATATTCATTAGATAATTATATAATAAAAGGTCTTCATGCAGGTTCGGGTACTCCTGGTTCTACTACTGGTATTGAAGAACTATATCCTGCTTGTTATGGATATCAATTTACTGATGGATTCAGGTCAGATGTAGTAGGATTTATTGTTTGTAATATGAAGCCACCATCGGCAGATATAAATTATGTTACTATTACGGCAGGTAACCCTTTGTTTTATAATAATGGATATCTGGATATGACTTCTGGTGATGTGATAGAATTTGAAATGTCATATTTTGCATTAGGACATATTTCATTTCCTGGTACATATACAAGTGTCTTAGGTGTTTCAGGTTGGAATGTGAATGAATGGACTAATGTAACAGTTGATTTTCAATATGATATAGGCTCAGGGTGGAATGGCTCTTGGTTAGATGCAAGAACCGTAAGTAATTGGACAGGAATATCTGTTGTAGCAGCAACAGGCGTCAAACTTAAATACAGATTTACAGCTACTGGTACATCAACATCAATGACAATGTTTATTATAGATACAGTTACTTCATTAGCAGCGCAAAAAGCTAATTGGTATCCAATTGACCAAATAACTTGCGATATCACTTTAAATGGTATTGTAGTAGGCTCTAGATATTGGATTTATGATTCAGATACCTCGGCAGAATTAGCTGAAGGAACAGCATCGACAACCTCTCCAGAGATTACAGTGATTTGTGCAAATAATACTAATTTGTTGATAAGAGTAAGAAAAAGTAGTGCAGCTACTAAATATTTTCCATTCAAAACTACTGCTGTGTCAAATACTACAAGCATTAATGTGGCAATTATACAAGTAGAAGATGGAATAGCGACTTAAGGAGATAAATAAAAATGGCAATAGCAGACGATGTATCGATAGATTATGTAAATAAGATAATAAGCAGAGATGCTTCACCAAGTTCAACAGTATATTCAGTAAATGCTTTATACAGCTATTTGATGGACACATTTGATGAATTGACACAGATGGACGATCAAATACCTATGACAGCACAAACACCAACATCATATACAATGACTAATGGTTGGTATATTAGAGAAAATCTAACACAGTTTTTAGATGGTGGTGCAATTCAAACAAGTGGATATCTAAATAATGTTCATATATTAGTATTAGATGGAACATATGCTGGACCTGATGAAGCTAATATTGGAGAACAAGTAACAGATGATACTGTAGACATAGGTGCTTTATTAGATTATGATAATACAGCACAAAAGTGGTTTATTAGAGTTGGCAGTGCTACTGTCATAGCAGATGATTCTGTTATGAGTATTAATGGTGACGCTGGTGTAACTGGTGATGCTGCTGGTAATTCAATTACAGGTGAAACTATATTTGCTAATCCATATACACTAGGTAGCATTAATGGAACGCCAAGCATGTATGTATATCAAAATGATGTTGCGATTACAAGTTGGTGGTCTGCAGGACATTTCGATATACTTATCAAAGTGCGTGAAGGTAGTGTTGACATAGATTTAAAAGCAATTACAGTATTTGCTAGAGAATTTGGTGAATTATATTCACATTTTGTTATTACATTAACAACTGCTGGACAAAATGCTGTACCATTAGGGACATCACTTGATGGTAATAACGAAACTGCAGTTGGTACTGTAGAAGAATGGCAAGATGGTACTACTTCAACAATTGCTGTTGCATATGATTTTGCATCGACATATTCATATGATATTGGAGATGGAGCTGGTGTACAAGCATATGATTGTCAAATAGATGCAAATAGTCAATCGTTATCGAATGTGTATGAAGTTTGTAAATATTGGACTCGAAGAACTAGTGGTAAACAATTAGAAACTAATAGTGATAATAACTTTATAAATGGTGAAGCATATATATATGCAGATTCAACATATTCTCCAGTAGTTGTAAGTCCATTTGGAACTTTTGCTGGTGGTAAATTTTTCGCAGCGCGCGGTATTTATTTTATTAATTTACATGGAGATGATGCTCAGGCATTCCAATTAATTGATAATGCGGGTAATACACGGAATCCACCTAATTATCAAGCATTTACAGTAGCCGGTGTCATATCAGGTGATAGAGTTGCTGTATATGAAGAAACTGCAGAAGGTAGTGGATTAGTTGATAAAACACAATATAGTTTAAGTGGTGCAAATGCATTGAATACAATTACAATTAGTGTTACTATTCCAGCAGATACACCGACAACCGGAACAATTATTGTTGTAGATGATGATGGAAGTGAAATTGCATATGCATATTCTGCATATAGTGGAAGTGATTTTACCGTTACAGTATCAGCTGCATTATATTCTGGTACTGAAACTGCATATGTTCCATACATATACGAACAATCTACTGGAACAAGTGTAAGTGAAACATCAACAATATATGTTTCTAATAGATATGTTGTAACTAAAGTTCGAGTGGCTGGAATATTACCCTTTGTAACAAGCGGTACATATACATCAACTGGATACAGTGCGACAGCAATTAGAACAACAGACAGTCAGTATACTGTTTAAGTATACTGTTTTATTTTAGAGGTATTTATGACACTATCATTTAATAAAGTAACAAAGATTATAACAGTATTAATTCCAGATACTGAAATAACTATACAGAATTTGTTAAATGATATACGTCAGTATGAAGATGAATTAAGTTCAATGGATATACCTATTATAGCTAGTTGTGCCGGTAAGGAATCGCTCGGTGGCGGTGTTAGTGTTGGATTAACTTTGACTTTACTTGATGATTGGATTGTAGCATTTGAAGCTAGAAGTGGCCCTGATTATATTCAATGTAAAGTTAGTGGTGGAAATATTGTATCATATGATGGCAGTACTCCAATTAGTCCGACTGCTTTTACACAAGTATTAATTACTGCATCTGCATCAGCCACTACTCAGGAATTAGATGCAATTCAATATGCAAGTTTTAATGGCGGAGTAACTATTGATTCAATAAATGGTGTGAGTGGTACGACATATAATATTGGCACGATGGAAAATCCTGTAAATAATTTACACGATGCAATTATTATAGCAAATAGCAGAGGATTTTATACACTATATGTTAGTGAAGATATTATTTTAGGTTCCGATAATGATATACAAAATTTAACTGTTATTGGTAGATCTATACGCGATACGAATATTACAATTGATCCATCTGTTATATGTGATAATCTTGGAGTAGAAAATTGTTATTTACGTGGCACTTTAGATGGTGGAATTCGTATTGAAACGTGTACGATTGGTGATATGTATTATGTTAGTGGATATATACTAAATTCCTTTTTAGACGGTACAGTGGTATTAAATGGTAATGAAGATGCTTTGTTTGCGAATTGTAGTATGTCGAATCCAAACAATATTCCAATAATAGATATGGGCGGTAGTGGACAAAATGTTACTTTTACAGATTATAGTGGTTGTATTCGATTTAAAAATATGACTGCTAATAATAAAATAAATATACAAATAGATGGTGGATGTATATTTTTAGAAGATACAATTATTGCTGGTACAATAACTATTACTGGAATCGGACAATTATTTGATGAATCATCTGGAACTACAATTATTACAGAAGGTTTTGTGTCACGAGACACGATATCTGCTGCAATATGGAATGCGCCGACAGCTGATTATAATATACCTGATACATTTGGTGCTAATTTAAATACCATATTTATAGATACAATTGTAGAAGGTACACTGACAGTTAAGAAAATGCTTCGTGTAATGTTTTCAGTTTTAGCTGGAACAAGTAGCGGTGGCGGAACTAATACTGTCGAATTTGATGACGTAACAGGTATTAAACCGCGCGTGACTGCAGTTGTAGATGTAGATGGAAATAGAAATTCAATAACAGTAGATGGCGATGATTAATGACTATATATTGGCCTTCATTATATATTAATAATTCATATTTTCATCATAAGTATTTTTTTACGTATATTAAACAGATAATTAATATATATGAAGAACTTGAACTTACATCTACATTAACTAGTACACTGGAGTTGATATCTACGTTTCAAGATGAATTAAATATAATATCTGAATTTGATTTTACAATCGCCGCTATATCATTATTTGATACATCTATTGTAGTTGATTCTATTATAAATGAAGAATTAAATAATATTACATCGACAATCGATTCTGATATAGAAATACAATCGGAATTTAAATGGAGTAAACTATGAGTAAACATTATGTTGATGATATTGGAACTATTATAACTGTCAATTGTGTTGAAGATATAAGTGCAGCGACAACTACAGAATTTAAAATAAAAAAACCTGACGGCTCAATAACAATTTGGCCAGCCGTTGTGTATAATTCTACGTATATGCGATATACTACAATTTCTGGTGATTTCGATACACCTGGAGTATATATATTGCAATCACACGTAATATTACCAACATGGCAGGGACTTGGTGATTCTGCAGAATTTACTATATATCAATCATATAAGTGATATAGTAGATTAAACATTTATGGTTCATGGACATATAATAAGTTAAAATTAAATTTTATGATAACTGTAGATACACGTGAGAAATTGCCATGGTCAGTATATTGGCCAGATAATACTTACGTGGTTGCTACTCTTAGCACCGGCGACTATTCTAATGGTAATATTTTAATAGAAAGAAAATCCATTACAGATTTATGTAATAGTTTAGGAAAGGGTAAAAAAAGATTTTATCGTGAAATTGAACGTGGATTTGATTTTTTAATTATAGAAGGATGCAAAGCTGATATTACAACTCATTTAAAATATGTAAATTCGCGTATGACTTCACAATATATTATGCATTGCCTTAAAGAAATATATGAAGATTATGGTATACAAATAATTTTTGCAGACGATAGAGAAAATGCAGCAGAAATTGCACTACATATTCTTATTGATTATAATATATCTCCAAATTGCTTATGAGTAGTTAATCGTACAATGTCTGACTCTTCTAAAAATTCACCGGTTTGAACTTCAATAAATTGTAAAGGAATTTTACCAATATTTGTACAACGATGTATTACGCCGGCTGGTATATATACACTTTCATTTGGATGCATTATCATTTCTTCATCTCCTATTTCAGTTTTCGCTACACCTTTAATAAATATCCAATGTTCAGCTCGATGTAAATGATATTGTAAACTAATACTACTATCAATATTCATTGTAATTTTTTTTACTTTATATCCTGTACAATCATCTAAAATTGTATAAGTTCCCCATGTACGTATTTCATGTTTACGCGCAATTGTATCATCATGTTTACCATAACCAAATTGTCCCGGACCAATTACTGTATGACAATCAATATCTTCTATTTTCATTTAATCACCATTTAACTCAATTAGTTCATTTCTAATTTCTTCAGGTACAACATCAATTCTTATTTTCATAATAGCATCGTTATTACGCATGTATGTTTTCAGATACGGTTTTGTTGAAGCATAAAGCCATCCACTTTCACGTATAATACTTATCCTCTTTTTTGTAACTTTTGTTATCAATCCAAAAAGTAATGCTTGACTAGCAGTTGATACGTTTGCTGATATTACTATAAAATCATTAATATTTAATTCCATTCCATTTCTATCTTTCATATTTATTCCTTCCATTGCTCTAACCATGTTATTTCAGATGCCTTTCCAGCAATAATTTTTATCATCGTCAACCATTTACCATTTTGTGCATATGTATCTAGACATTTAGTTATTTGTTTACCAATAGATTTATTTGAAGATTTCCAATTTGGAATATTGACAACATCTACTTTTTCTATCCATTCTCCTTCTAATAACATATTTATTCCTTTCCTGTATTGTATATACATTGAGCGGCAGATTTATCTGTTCTAATACGTAAGAAATTTGCATGTCTAAATTTTTGACTTGGCTGTATACGTTTATATGTTTTTACTTCTAAAATTAAAGGATTAGATTCACTAATAATTTTTGCAGCAATATCTTCTGTAAATTGTTTACATTCAGAATCACTAAAACCTCGTATATATGATACATCCGTTTTAATTCCGTCTATATATTGATAGCATCTTAATGCTCCAACTAGTCCTTCATTACGACCTTTACCAGATCTAAAATCTCCTTCTGTAAATACATCTTCTGTAAATGTTTGTTTATATTTATATGATTCTTTATCATACACGGAAGTTTTATCTTTAATTACAATACCTTCCCATTTCTGTTCAAGCATCATATTTATCATATGTTGTTTTGTTTCAGATGTCTGTGCTTGTAGTGCGGTATAGATACCAATCTCTTTACATGCGATTTCAAGCATTTCATATCTATAATAAAGTGGATATTGTTTTAAATTGCGACCATTTAATTCAAGAATATCGAATGCAATAAATTGGGCTGGAAAATTGGTCGCAAATTCTTCAATATCTTTTTTTCTAACCAGACGTGGTTGCAATAAATCGAATCTATCTTCACCATTTTCATCAAAAATTACTATTTCACCTAATAATGTGCACGATAATTCACAATTTTGATAACCTTGGTAGTATGAAATGTCTGGGAACTTTTCAGTATAATCCTGTTGTTCACCAGACTTTAATATACCACGGCCGGTAAGTGTTATCCCATTCAGCGATATTTCCATTATACAGGCTGTCCCATCTAATTTGTGTGAAAAAATTAAATCTGGGTTTTGAACCGATTTTGTTAAAAATTCAAAATCTTTATCTTTTAATTCTGGAAATGCTTTCATTCATATTCTCCTAAATCAATCAAATGTAGTGATAATCTATATTTTGTAATATTATTAATAACGTGACTGGTTCCACTTCTAGTTCGTTTTTTATCATACACCGCGATACAATGTTTAGCTGCTTTCATCATTTCAATATTACGTTCTAATTGAGCCTTACTATTTCGTACATTTGAAACGACTATGACTTTTTTCATATCGCTAAGTGTTGACCTATAACGTGCCTGTTCCATTCGTGTCCAAAATTTTTCCTGACCTACGAAAGGGATATATGCATATACTGGTAATCCATATTTTAATCCAAGTTCTGCAAACCATTGATCTGGTCCTAGGGCCATACCTGTAATTATTTTAATATTATCACCATATGCATCCATTAATTCGTGTAATTCACAATCTATCTGTGCAATTATATCATCTTTATGTTTTTCATATACATGATGAATGCGATGTCCAGTTATCATGACGGGAAACATCTATATTAATTCCACCTATCTAAAATTTCTGTAATGGTTACACTTGGTGCATGGGTATTACTATATTCACCTGTTGTCGCATTTGCCCATGTTCGAATTGTAGCATAATATGCAATTTGTTTTGGCAAACTGAATGCAATTTTCCATGTAATCTTATCCAGTAATTTTGATGGAAATGTTTGTAGATTATATTTTAATTCAAATATTTTTTGTTCTGATATCATTTATTTATACTTCCTTTAATTTATATTAAATCCGCATAATAATCTACCACATTTTGTGGTATATATTCTTTTACAGCATTTAATATTATAAGATAAAATTCTTCATCTGTATAATCTGTTCTTTTTAAACTTTTTAAATGTGCGATTGTCGTTGCAATTCTAACTGTCATCGATTCCATTATTTACCTCTAAATTATTAATCCAAATATAATCAATTTCATGTTGTTGTTTTATTACTGTACAATCTATTGATTCTACATTAAATTTTAATAACGTGACTTGA
This sequence comes from archaeon, assembly GCA_013139905.1. Classification (GTDB taxonomy): domain Archaea; phylum EX4484-52; class EX4484-52; order EX4484-52; family B79-G9; genus GLR112. The sequence continues at coordinate 7,294 of WSZW01000113.1, read as the reverse complement.
CTACTTAAATATAAATACATGGCTGATAATATAATATAAATTATAGATATGAAAATTATAAATATTTCAGACATTCAATACACCACCATTATATATACTAAAATACCTGCACATCCCATTGCAGATAATATTCCAATCCAGTTAATTAATATTATACACAAACTAGACGGTAAACGTGTTGAAGCTATTTCATATGCATCCATCATAGATATAATAAATGACAATATACATATCATAAATAATACACAAAAAACATTAGCTAATATGTTTAACATTTATATCAATACCGCCCATTTAATAAATAGCAACTAACTTACCGAGTTTGCAAATGCGACTGCCATCCGGCGCACATCTGCCATTGTATTTGCTGTAAATCCGATAGGTAAACTTTCATCAGTTGCATCCCCTTCTTCAACTATATCGCCAATTTTAAATCCATACATCGCGCGATGTGACCATCCGTAATATTTCGATTCATTTGCACAGAATCCAACTGTACATATACCGTCTCCATCTCTAGCGGGTTCGGGTATTATCCCTTTTTTCTTACATATAACTTTAGCAGACTTTTCATTACCGATATAAATACCATTAAGATTATATGCAGCAGTAGTCTCGCTTGGTTCTTCACCTTCAACTAATTCCCACATTTCTGTACGAATTTCATAGCCGTATTTTGTATACGGCTTTACATTTAATATTTCTGTCACATTCATATTTATTCCTCATCTTCAAATAATTGTGTTGTACCTTTTATATTAGGTATTGGTTCAACAGTTAATGTTTCATTACACATATCAGCGTAAAAACACCAACCTTTTCCACGATTTTTCTCTTTTGTTGCACCTTCACATGTACAAAACGTATGTTCAAGATTCATAGGATATTTTTCGATATCTTTTGTCGCAGTAATATCTTTATACCATTGTAATTCATTTTCCATTTCCTTAATTATAGATTCATCAAATGGATAACATATTTCTGAACCAAATCGTACAAATTTAACAATTCCATATGATGCGAATTTACCGGTCTGTAACCAGTATAAATATGCATATAATTTTAATTGTCTATAATTTTCGACCGAAAACATAGTTTTATACATTTGACTTGATTTTAAATCTACAATTATAGTTTCTCCATCTTTTTCAATTACTTCATCTATAAATCCTACAGCATCTTCAGATTTCAAATCATATTCTAAAAACTTCGGTCTTGATACATACCATGCTTGACGTATATTTTTATATTTTTTAAATTGAACAGCAAATCCACGTAAAAATGTATCCATAAAAGTTTTTATCATTCCTTTTGCATCTGCAATTTCTATTGCATACTCTAATTCATTTGGATATAATTCTTGTAAATCTTCTTTTATTGATGGTAAAACTTTACCAAAATATTCCTGTGGTTTGTCAAGTTGTTCATCAAATACTTTCCATGCATATGCTCTAAATTTAATTTCATAATCATCTTCATGTATACCTGCCCTTTGAATATCTAATTGATGAAAATTTTCAGCAACAGAATGTATAAGTGACCCTTTAAGAAGATGATTACGTTTAGGTTCTTTTATTTTGAGGATATAAGAATAGTACCATTTACGTTTACACGCATGTAGCATATTCAGTTGCGACGCACTTGCACGTCGTTTATACGGCTCGTATACCATTATTCCTCCACATCTTTAAAATGCTGAGTAATTTCAATTGTTAATCCTTGTACATTATCAAATAAGGGTGCAATTGTACTTAAAATTAAATTTTTAGATTGTAATGTATATGCATCAAGTGACATTTTTCCATCAACAAGTTCAATATTTAGTGCTGGTACTAATTTTGTAAATTGTTTCATGAATGATCTATTGAATCTATTTCCAAATATATTTCGTCCGAATATTTTTCCAATCCTTGTAGATTCAATTGTATTTATAACAAATATATTATTATCAGCTGGAGTTGGAATTAAATTGTTATTCCAGAAAACTTGTAATGTTTCCTGTTTAACTATTAAGTTTGCGATTTCTTTTTCGCTAACTTTTTTTATTTTTATTACGCTCATTTATTTACCTCATACTATATACGCGTTTCATACTTATAAGAGTTACGGTTGAAATTTATATAGTATACTATTTTCATTTGTATCCAATACATATCCAGCATATTTATATTTTATTCTATTTATCCATGTGTCTAAATTTATTACTACTTGTCCACATTCTATCTGTTTTTCAATCAAATCTCGTTCAGCTTTTTCCAACTCTGCGGCTTTATTAAATGTATTACGCTTTAATTGAATATCTTCATTTATTTCGTTTATAATAGTCAATATAAAATTGCGAATAGTATCGTGTGATATTGTATATCCATTAACTTCTGTTATATGTGTATGAAATACATCATCAATTTTATCACACATTTCAAATATGTCTATACGTTCTTCTTCATTATATCCTTTTAATAATAATTTCATTTAATGAGTCTCCCATCCTTCCGTTTTAATTTCCTTTTCAACATCTTGGCCTTTTTTAATTCTAATCTTGTTTTCATGTCTATTATTCCTATGTTGCACCACGCGCCGTTTTTTATATTCATGTTTAGAGTAATATGGATTTATATTATCCCAAATATTCCACCACCAAACTCCTATAATTTTACAGTGACTTTTCTTTTTTTGCCACCAACGTATTGTTTTACTCATTTAAACCTCATAATTTATAATGGATAACCTGCTGCACCTGGATGCCCGCCGCCGCCGTATGATTTTGCTATCTCAGTTACATCAAAATTTAACGCGTATAAAGATCCATAGCCATCATTTAAATTAATACAATTCAAATACTTTATACTATTATCTGTATCTATTTCTAATATATTTCCTAATCCAGATTGAGGTTCTCCTATAAATACTTTCCAATATTTATTTCCAAACTTATCAAATTTTACTATTACTTGTTCCCTTTTTTTACTAAGATAATCCTGTTTTTTTCGATTTAAAACTTCTATTATTTTTAAATCATTAGGAGTGAGACTACGCATAGATTGAAATTGCTCTATAAACTCATCAGTGCTATAATATCCACCTAACAAATTTAATTGTTCGCCAGTTTCTCTATATTTACTATTCGTTTTCCATGAATCCCAAGCATCAACTGCCATAATAAAATCTGGAACTTCATCTTCTGGATATAGATATGTCCAAGATATCCATGCTCCACAATAATCTGTTCTATAATATTTAGAACCTTGTAAATATGTTCTAGTTTCGTGATGATCTAAAATTACAAATTTATCATTATCTAACATTTGTAATCCTTCCGATTCTTCAGGACTAATATCAGCAAAATAAATTTTACTATACTCATCTTGATTATCTAAAAGTGATTGTGATATTTCAGTAATAGTATCATATGTATGATATTGAATCTCTATATCTGTATATTTAGATTTAAATGTAATTGCGCATCCAACTGCATCTAAATCGTTATGTGTAATTAATATTCTATTTGTCATATTATTCTCTTTAAAAATCAAATATACTTGTTTGCGCCCGTTGATCTGGACGTATATATGTAAGTCCTAATCTATCAATAGCATTGTTAACTATATCTATATAATAATCTACGTCAAGTCGTTTTATATCTTCCATATTATCAAATATTGTAACTAATTGATATGAACTTCCACGTTTAGATTTTATTTTAACATATTCAAGTCTAGTTTCATGTTTAATTTTTACACCAAATCTTTTTTCATATTGAATTCCAAGTTGCCTACCAATTGGACTTTTACTAGCATAGTTATCAACAGGTTTTACTTTTATAGATTTTTTAATATTACCCAACGTAAATTGATTACTATCATAATATATATCTATAGCCTCTTCTAAATTTGAATCATCCTTTAACATTCGTAATCCAATATCTTCAATAATAGTTGAAAATATTTTCGGCAAGTTTGAACCTTTAAATGATGCTCCATGTATTATTAATTTATCATCTTGAAGTATTAAATACTGTTTATTTGCATCTCTAAAATATGCAGATTCTATAACTTCTTCTTCTAATTCTATATAATTTTTATTTATATTATAAAAATCTAATATAAATTTTTCAAGCCATATATTCACTTCTTTAATATCTTCTTTAGATGATATAACAATACCATCAGTATCTAATGCAATTGTATTTTTCATCTTATCTATAAGTGTTTGTATTAAAAACCTTCCAGATCCTGTAATTGCTATATATGATGCTAAACTACCAAACGTTGCCCATCCTTGTCCAAAATAACCCGTTATAGAATTTAAAATTACTTTAATAGCAAGTTGATTAACATCTAAAGATGCCCATTCTGGACTGTTATCATCTAACGTTTCCATTTTAGATTTTAATTCCATCCTCTCTATCATCAGTTCATCTACAAATGTAGAAGTAAATCCTCTGACATTCATATCGACTGTTATTATAATTTGTTTATTTAATTTAGTATCTGGAATGGATAATGTGAGTATTTTATCATCACTCATGATAGCTTGATACGATTCGAGTTTATTTTTTACTTGTTTAATTCTAGTAGTTAATGGATCTAAATTTAAAGTTCTAACTAAATTTGGATAATAACTAAGAACATCGAATTTTCGCACTCCTTCTAAATATAATCCTGGTGCAAATGAACCAACTAATGCTCCCTGTTTATCTCCTAATTCTGGATTAGCTATAATAACAGTTTTATCAGATATTATATTCGTTGCTTTATATTCTCTAGAAAATATAGTATTAGATATAAAAGCTGGAGATCCATCTATACATGATTCTAATGCTACATTTATTCTCTCAGCCAAACTTATAATTGCTGGTAAATATATATTAGATAGTCCTCGCGTTATTTGTATATCAGAATATAAATAATCATATAATCTTTTAGTACCAACTAATGCACGCATATTTGATAGTGCAGTTTCATCTTCTTCAATAATATCTGGTAACTTATATATTCTCGCAACTGTTTTCATTTTTTTATTTTTTGGAGATTTTTTAAATAGCTGTTGATCTAATTTTACAGATCGTTCGAATATATCATAGTGTATTCTACCTTCTATATATATTTTTTTATCTGTAATAAAAACCTCTCGATTACCACGACCAAATCCTGATGTGGATATATTATTTATTTTACATCTATCACATAAATATGGCATGTCGAAAAAACATGAATTGTATCCAACTATTATATCTGGATCCTTTTCTTTTATATATTTAAACATTTCTTTTAATATTATTGAATCGTCATTATATGTATCTGCCATTAATAATTTAATTGGTTCATTATTTATAACTAATCCAATTGCTATTATTGCATTTTCTTGAGCATTTGGAAATAGATTCTCTGTATCGGTTTCTATATCTAAATATAATATTTTTAATTCATTAATATTTGCATAGTCATTTATAAATGTTGGTTTATCATAATATATTCTATCTAATATTTTTACTCGTGCTTCCATATGTGTTACATCATGTGCGACATCGTACATATCCGACATATTTCGAAATTCGTTTTTATATATTATATTATACTCGCCATCATATAATAACTGCATATTTTTTATACGTTTTGAATTTGTAAATGGTATTGGTTCATCTTTACTATAAATATATGGCAATATTGGACTTTTCATTACTTTATTTTTAGAATTACTCCAAATTTTAATATATTGTTCACCTTCACGCGATGTGAAGGCATCTACTTTTAATGGTATTTTAATATTTATTCCCCCTTATTCCAATTTATAATTCCAGCTATACAAATATACCATAATGCTATATTTAACATTAATAATCCCCATGCAGAATTTATAATTATATATAATAACCATAATACTTGGGCAAGGAGTCCAACATATAAACCAAATTTAATTTTACGTGATAATAAATGCATATATAAAATAGTAACTATTGATATTATTAAATCTAACATTTATTTTCCCCTTTCATAATAACTACATTGATAATTTTCTCCTGCTATATCTTTTATTGGACAGTTATTATTAATATTATAATGACAATTGATACACAGTGATTCTTCAATATCATTTAATTTTTCAAGTTGTTCAATTAAATTTTTAACACCATTATATTTATAACTAATTTGATATAAATCTTCAAGTACTTCTTTTATTTCTGAATATGGTAAATGTAAATGTATTAATCTTGACATACTTTCGATACCTCTTTAAACGTACTTTTTAATATTGATACTGCAACCATCCAAATCCATGAGCTATCATCTAAATATAATCTAGGAAATTCCCAAATATCTTGATTATCATCATCTATAAATCTAACTTTATCGATTAATAATCCTGGCATTTGTACTTCTGTACATACATTATCTTTCCAGACTATAAATGCATATCTACCATCATCATAATCTTTTTCTGAAATTCGTGCACAGTTTAAATCTATATATGTACTATCTATTATTAATTGTTGCATATTACGATATGCATTATCTTCTAACGAATTTAATACGAATTCACTCCCGGGATTTATACAAAACATATTTTTAATTCCTATTTTAATCTTGACATGCTTGCTTCCAGCAACAATATATATCTTCTATTTCATTTTCTAACATTTGTATGCGACTTAAATATGTTTGTCCTATATCCCAACATGATTTGCAATATCCTTCTCGATAATCTCCAGTTGTATAGCTTTCATGACCTATACACCTTTCGCATAAATCCTTTCCACATTGTTCGCACCTTATTACGGAACATGCTAAATCACGATATATTTCATCGCCACATACATCACATACCGTTGTTTGTTTTATTACCTGTTCAGTAAGTATTTCTTCTTTTATCATATTTATTTCTCATTTAAACCTATTACATGTATCACACTCTTTACATATGAGTTGAAAGAAAGTGCATGGACTATAACTTTTGCTATAATGATATCGTAATTTATCTAATATATGTCCATTAGTTATCTGTCCTTTACACACCTTATTAAATTTATTTAATTCAATTAGTACTTCATCTTCACTCATTTTATCTCTAAAATGACTAATTAATCCACATAAAGCAGTATCATACTGTCCTTGTACACACCCTTTCTCAATAAGATTTGTAATTGCATTACATGTTTCATTTTTCTTCCTACTAGATATTATTCCAGCCATTGCCGAATTTGATATTGCATCTCGATATTCTTTTCTATCCGCAACTATTGTATTATCAATTTTAATTAGATAATCTCGAATATCTCCAAATGTTGGACGGCGTC
>WSZW01000122.1 GCA_013139905.1 archaeon | reverse complement strand
TTCAACACCAAATCCCGTAGCTTTTGGTTGAACACCAATAAATACAATCGTTGCATCCGTTTTTTCAAGATATTTTAACGTCATTCCAAGTGGCAGTTTATGTGTAGAAAAAAGAATACCTGCAATTTTTTTAGTATCAACAATTTCCACAACGCCCGGAGATTTACCCATATCAACAGCATCAATTAAAATAATCTTGCCGTTTTTTTCACGTTCAAAAACCCCAATAAAACTTTCAGGAGCAACCCCACAATCAAGAAGTGTACATCTTCCATCAACGCCATCAGCCACTAATTCAGAAATAACTAACGAGCCAATCGCATCATCACCGCGCAATATATTTCCAACTCCCGCAACAACAGTCAAAAAATCACTTTAACTTACTTTTTGAATACAACACCGCAAAAACACCGGTTATTGCAATAAGCAATCCACCAAGAAAAAACCCAACACCCAAAAAAGTACTAACAACACCCATAAAAATCATAGCATGACCCGCAGCAGAATTTTTTCCATTCCTATAAAGAGACAATAAAATAAAACATAAAAGTCCAACAACAATCCATAAAAGACCAACAAGAGAATAAAGCGACGCATCAATGATACTTAAAAAAGCAAACATAAAACTCCCGGTCACAATACAAAGTATCCCCGCATTAGCACCCAAAACATAAACCGTATCTATTTTTTTATGTTTATGATTTGTTTTTCTCTGTGTTAAATACGCATTATTTATGATTTCAATTAATTTCATAAACAACATATACACTTCCGCTCTTATATATATTATATACTTCAACATTCAAATATATCCATGCACGAATTTGGAGCCGCTAAAAACGTAATAGACGAACTTCTAAAAACAAAACCAAAAAAAGCAACAATTATGCTAGGCCAAATGATATCAAAAAAAGAAACATTTTATGAAATCCTAAAAGAACATTTAATCGAAACAGAACTAAAAGACATCAAGCTAGACATAATAGAAGTACCTGTTATTGCAAAATGCAGTTGTGGATTTGAAGGACATATTGATATTCCAACCCACGTCCATTTTGTCAGATGCCCGCTTTGCAACAACATAGCAGAAGTTTTAAACGGCGATAAAATAGAAATAAAAGACCTGATTTACTAAACTAAACCACACACAAGAATACAGTTTAGTAAAGTTTAGACAATAATATAAACTAACAATACCCCAACATATCACTATCTCAATATAACAACGATTAATTCTAAAAAAACAGTAACAAATTAACAACAAAAAAACTCATTTAATATATGAGAATTAACCAAAAAAACAGTAAAGTGACTTAATGCGCCAGCATTAATGTCACTGATTTTTTGATCAACCTTTTTAGTACAGAATCAATAAACCAAAAGGCTTGATACACCAAGCACGTCCAAAAAGTTAATTAAACACTATACATATTGACCTCGAAACTAAAGTTTCGAGTGTCAAAAACATCGCTCAAACGGATGTTTCCGTTTGGTGCAGGGGAAGGGATTCGAACCCTCGAACTCCTACGAGACCGGATCTTGAGTCCGGCGCCTTTTGCCGTCATGTAGCCTATTTCAAAAGGCTTGGAAACGAAGTTTCCATGACTTTGACCAGCTGGGCGACCCCTGCAACAGAATAAACACTACCAATTAACAACAAAGACATTTAAATTGTTTGTAAAAAATACAATTTAATTCATTTTAGAAAGCTCGTCTTTAAGATTATTAAGTTCATGCGTAAGATCAACAAGCTCACCCGATGCAACATCAACATCCCCTAATTCAGACATCTTAAGACTTTCAGGAGCAGTAAGCTTAATTTCAACATCTTGTATAATCGCATCAAGCTTGCCTAAATGACTTTCCATCCGCTCAATAGCATCTGCTTTTAATTTTTCTGCTTTTGCCAAAAGAAGAACAGTATCAGACACACCTTTTATCTCTTTTTTTGAATCCATAAGATCGGAAGATATCTGAACATGTTCATCAATTTTTACAAAAAGATCAGTATCTGTTTCTGCACTATCCTCAGTTGATAATGGTTCTAAAGAAATTTCTTTTACAGATTCATTTGTATTATTAACTGTTTTCGGCATAGAATCAACAAACTCTTTTGGAATAAAATTATCCTGTTTTTGAATTTCGGGTGCAGAAACGCCATTAGATTGTTCCTTTGAAAGACCAACAACTGCCTTTAAATGATTAATTTCGCTCTCGTTTAAATCTACCATAAAAACACCTTTTAAAATATAATAATTATATAATCAACTTCATTATTTATAAAAGTGCCTCAAACTAAAACAACCAAATTCAATTATAGCGGACCCGCCGGGGCTCGAACCCGGGTTTGTGGCTCCGCAAGCCACCGTACTATCCACTATACTACGGGTCCATACCATGTAAAGGATTTATAAAATTAATAAAAAATATGATATTATAAAAACTATAAAGATATGTTTTATTAATCTATAGGTGATATTCAAATGAGTGTAGGAAACTGTACAAGCTGCGGCGCAACAATAACAACCGCGAAAAAATTTACAAAATTCGTATGTCCTGGATGTAACGAAGAAAAACTATTAAGATGTGAAAACTGCAAAAAAACAGCAAACACATACGTATGCAAAAAATGCGGTTTTAGCGGCCCTTAAAATAAACTAACAAGAGGTAGAAAAATATGGGAAGAAATGTTCTTGCAACTTTCAAATTAATGCCGGAAAATCTGGATATAGATTTAAACGCATTAAAAGAAAAAATAAAAACCATGGATAACATCGGAGAAGTCCGTGACTTTAAAGAAGAACCAATTGCTTTTGGTTTAAAATCATTATCCGTACTTACATTAATCGGTGATGAAGGCGGACTGACAGACAAAATCGAAAACGCATTCAAAACACTAGATGGCGTACAATCCGTAGAAAATGTTGGTGTGACTTTAATTTGAAAATTAGCACATCCTTTTTTCTTTTTTTATTACAATTAACAATCAACAAACATATATTATTTCAATTCTTTTATCTTAAGCATGGGCGTAAAAATATCACAAATTATACCGAAAGAAGAAATAGACATAAACAAACTTTCAGGTAAAACAATAGCAGTTGATACCCTAAACACATTATACCAATTCATATCAATCATAAGGCAATATGACGGAACCCCACTTACTGATTCTAAAGGTAACGTAACATCTCACCTTTCAGGAATATTCTATCGATCGTTAAATCAAATGCTTGCGGGCGTAAATCTAGTGCACGTTTTTGACGGAAAACCACCAAAATTTAAATCTCAAGTAAACGAAGAACGTACAAAAAAAAGAAATGATGCCCATGAAAAATGGATGAAAGCAAAAGAAACCGGTGATTTTACCGAAGCAAAAAAACACGCGATGGCATCAGTAAAAGTAACAACAAAAATAATAAACGAAACAAAAGAACTTTTGGGTGCCATGGGAATACCAATCATCCAAGCCCCATCCGAAGGAGAAGCACAAGCAGCAGTAATGGCAAGAAAAAGTGCAATTTATGCCGCCGCATCTTCTGATTTTGACACACTGCTTTTTGGCACACCAAGGCTCATCAGAAATCTAAATATAACAGGAAAAAGAAAAATCCCGGGAACCACATTTTACAAAGATATAAAACCGGAAATCATTTATCTAGACAAAACATTATCCGCCTTGAATATCACCAAAGAACAACTAATAACACTTGGAATTCTTGTCGGAACAGACTATAACCCTGGAGGAATCCCCGGTATTGGACCAAAAAAAGCACTAACGCACATAAAAAAATACAAAACATTCGATAAAATATTTGCAAACATAACATGGGATTTTGACATACAACCAAAAGAAATACACGATTTTTTCTTAAACCCGCCGGCAACTAATAATTATAATCTAACACCAAGCGAACCAAACCCCGAAAAAATAAAAAAAATATTATGCGAAAAACACGAATTTTCAAAAGAACGCGTAGAATCCATGCTAAAAAAATTAGAACAACTAAAAGAACAAAAAAAGCAAACAACACTAGGTTCTTGGGGTCATTAATTATAATTTAGAACTTAATAATCTCCAATCAATCCCCATCTTACCATCAATTATTTCTTTTCTTCTTCGTTCGTTCATCACATTACAAGATGCATCATACAAATTACGAGATAATGTTTGTTCTCTACCGGAAGGTTCACGTTCCAATTCAGCATAAACAATTTTGTGATTTAAACGCGCATCATTTAATACTTCACCAACAACTCTATCAAGAAACAAAACATATTTATCAAAAATATTCAAAAATTCCTTTTCAGTATTACTGACATTCTCCTCGGACAATTTTTCAATACCAAAAGAAATTGTTTTATATATCGTATCAAAAACATTCTCCCTCACAAGACCGCCTTGCTCATTGCCCGCAAAATCCAAAAAATCATTTAATATATAAGGGAGTTCCATATTATTCTCAGAAGTACTTGATTCATACATTGATTCTTTTAATGCGAATCCATATTCTTTCCCTGAATTAACACAATCAAAACCGTATTTGATTTCGTTTAGTTTTTCTATCATTTGAATGTTTGTATAAGTCATAACTCTGTAGTAGTTATGAATAGTTATAAACTTTTCGGTTTATAACGAGATC
>WSZW01000078.1 GCA_013139905.1 archaeon | reverse complement strand
GGTATATCTGCAACGGGTTATTGGCGCGGTCCGGTATCTTGTGGTGGAGCTACGCCGTATATAAAATTAGATGATGAACAAGTTTTAACATTTTTACCCGGAGCGGGATATTCAGGACCCAAATATGTGCAGTCTACTGTGCCCGGGGGCGTTCATAAATTAGAAGTTGGTTTTGGACGTCATGTAACTTATAGTTACAGATGTCGGTATTCTTCGACATATTATGGAAGAGGACCATCTCAAGTTGCTATTTCATATAGCTGTAATTAATATTTTTATTTTGGTTATTTTATCTAATAAATATTTAATTAGTAAATATGTAATTGTATAATTGATTAGAATAGTAATGTTGTGAAGTAAATGATGGTTTTTATGAATAAATTGGTTTTTTTGGTAAGTTGTGTAATTGCAATATTGTTTTTAATACCATTTACTAATGCATCAACTACTGTTTGTGATGTTCCTGTTGAAGGGGATATATGTTGTTCCGATTATACTTCTGATTTTAGATGGCCGTCGGGTACTGGTTTGTGTTGTGATGGGATGCCTTATACTACATCAAATATATATTGTTCGTCTTCTGAAATAGAATGTTCTTCTGTTTTGTGTCCTTCTAATTGTGCCGGTAATATTGCAAATTCTAATGGCTGGTGTTCCGGTGGCGATTGTAGTTATTATACATTTGATTGTGATTCTCTTGATATTTGTGTTGATGATGATTATGTGAATTATTATTGCGGTTCCGGGAATTGTTTGCCTGCTGTTGATTCTTGTACTGATTGTGATTGTGTTGATGATTTAGGTGTTCAGCAGATTTGTGGCGGTTATAATATTGAGGAATCTGTTTTTGAAGATAATTGTTATGATGGCAAAGATAATGATTGTGATGGTTTTTGTGATTCTTTGGGTTGTGATGGAAAACCAAGGGATCCAAAATGCGGTTTGAGAATTGATACCTTTCAGGATGTTGTGGATTATTGTGTCTATAATTCTGCAACGCGTACATATAATTGTTCTGTTGATGCAAATGGGGATGTTTGGGATAATATTTATATTGCAAATTCTATTAGTTTGCCTCAAGATAGTGGAAATTCTAGACATATTATTTTTGAAGCAAAAAATGAATTTATATCTAAAACAATAAGTGCTGTTGGTGGTAGTTATGATCGTTCAAGTGGTCATTCTGGCGGGAAAATAAGTATTACTGCCAGTAATATTACTGTTTTGGGTTCAATAAACACGTATGGAACTTATTGTTGTTCTGCTGGTTGTTGTTCGGATAGTTATTGTCGTAGTGGGGGTAATGGTAATACCATATTATTGAATTCTGAAAATAAAATTGATATAACCGGTGCTTTAAATGCTAATGGTGGACGTACTGTTGGGAGTTCATGTGCTCGTTCTGGAGGTGTTGGTGGCTTAATAAATGTTTCTTCTGATATTTTGAATGTTAATTCTGATGTTAGTTCTTATGGTGGTCGTGGTAGGTATGGTGGTTCTGGCGGAAAGATAATATTGGATGTAAAAAATATTATTATTGGTGGAAATATTAATGTTTATGGTGGTGTGGGTGGAGATAGTCGTGGTGGCTCAGCTGGTAGTGTATTAATTAATTCTGAGAATTTATCTGTTGGGCTTGTGCGTGCTTATGGTGGGGTGGCAGATGAATATTCTGGTGGTCGTGGTGGTAGTTTAAAAATTAATTCTGACACTATTAATTCTTTAGGTACATTAACTGTTTATGGTGGTTCTAGTGGACGTTGGTCTTCTGGTGTTACTGGCGGTAATATTGAGATTAATACTAAAAATAGTTTTGTTCTTCCGGCAATTAATGTGAATGGCGGTTCCGGTGGGGGTAGAAATGATGGTAGTGGTTATCCTGGCGGTCCTGGTGGGTCTGTAAATATTAAAACATTAGATGATTTGTTTGTTAACGGTATTATTTATGCAAATGGCGGTACTGGCGGTCCGGGTGATGATGGTGGTGATGGAGCTGTTGGTGGTTTAGGCGGTAAAATATATTTAAGTGCTAAAAATTTAGTTGTTGATGCTTTTGTATCTGTTGTTGGTGGTACTGGTGGTGCAGGTCAAAAAGATGGGGCATTTGATTATGTGCGTCAAGGAGCCGGTGGTTCCGGTGGAGAAATAAGACTTGCGTCAGAAAATATAATTACGTCGGTTTTAATTTCTGCAAATGGTGGTGCTGGGCGTTCCGGCGGTCATAATACTCAAGGTGGTTCCGGTGGGATGGCTGGAAAAATATCAATATATTCTTTAGATACACAAATAAATGAACTTATATCTGCTGTAGGTGGTATGGGTGCGTATGGTTATACGGGATGGAATGGTCCTGATTATTGTCGTTGTGGTTCCGGTGGTTCCGGTGGTAAAGTAACACTTTTTATTGATGATACGGTTGCGATTGATTCCTTTTCATTTGATGTTTCTGGAGGTGGTCATGCATATTATGATTGTGTTGGTACTTGTGGTGTTGATGGTCCTGATGGGGTTAAACGAACACATGAACGTACGGTAAATGCCGGTTTTAGAATGTTTTCTACATTAACTCAGTTAGCTACGACGGAAAATTTTACGGGTTCTATTCAATTGAGGGTAAAAGATCCTATAACTTATGCATATGTATCTTCGCCTAAAACATTTAATGCTTGGTCTGAACAAAAAATGTTATTTAATGGTGATTTAAATAATCTTTTTGGTGTTGATGATGTATTACGATTAATACTTGGTAAAACATATATTTTAGAAGTTGTTTTATCTGATGATTTAATATTTGATTCTTTGCGGTGTATAACTGGTGAGGCTAATTGTGATATATATCAAAGAGAGATAAATTATTATTATGGTATTTAGTGATTTTATGGGATATGAAAATTTGTTTTTAAATCGTAATTTGTTGTTTGTTATTAGTTTTACTATTTTTATTCAAGTTTTTTTAGGTGTTGGATTTTCTGTACCGATATGCATGGATAGCGATTCACCAACTCAATCACCTTTTGAGGGTGGCGGGAATTATATAAATCCTATTAATTTTGGGTATTTGCATTATTATGAGACTGGAGAAGAAGAAACATCTACTATTATTCGTTATGATTCTTGTGAAAGTAAAACTGAGATATTGGAGCGTTATTGTAGTAATACGGGCGTTCCTGATGAAGTAATATTTACTTGTCCGGAAAATTGGGTTTGTAGTTCAGGGATTTGTGTGGATGGGGGAACTTGTTTTAATTTGACTGATGAATGTCCTCAATGTACGACTGTTTGTGATTCTTGTCTTTCGGTTTCTGATGGGAGTTATTGTGATTGTGCAGATGAATGTGCTGGAGGTAGTTGTTGTAATAATGTTTGTTCTTCTAGTGAATGTTCAACGACTCAAAATTATGATGTTAGTGTTGGGCCGTCTATTAGTGGAA
>WSZW01000088.1 GCA_013139905.1 archaeon | reverse complement strand
CTTTTTGCAGGCATAAATAAACCCACATCAAAAACAGGAACACCATGTCTAAGTATTGCAACTAAAACAGGTTCAGCAACACGAATATTTTCCCAGAATTCAGTTAAAAACATAAATGCCTGAAGAGTAATACCTTGCCCCTCCTTTAATTTATAAGAAGTATTAGTTTGTTTAGCAAGTGCCAACATTTCATTCCAAATGCGGTCTTTTACTTCTTGAGGGATATTCCCGTCAACTTTTGTATCATCCATAATGACAAACACATCAATATCCGATGTTTCTTTATGTGTGCCTTTAGCAGTTGAACCATAAACAATCACGGATTTTACGGATTTTTTAAATTTTAGAATAAGTTTTTGGGCAAAATCAGATGTAATTTTGTATCTTTTATCTTGAGATTCTTTTATCTTTTTTTCTTCTTCACTTATTTTTTTAGGATTCTTTGTTTTTTCTTTATCGTCTGTTCCTGCAAGAAATTTACCCGAATCTTTAGCAATTTTTTCTTTTGAGGTTTTAGTTTCAACTTTTTTATTTATTTTAACATTCATTTTTTTTGTTTTTGCAGCCATGATTTCACCCATCACATAATATAATCACATAATATAATAAAAACATTATTGTGTTTTCTAGTTTAATACTAATTATTTGTATACATTGGCTATATATAAATTTATCTAATTTTACATAAAAGAAAATACAAAATTAACAAAAAATAATTATTTTTTAACAATACCGTATCCAATAAGTCTGAATCGTCCGGCTATTTGTTTGGATAATGCTACTTTATCGCTAATATCTGCGCATACTGGTAATTTAAGAATAAAATCTGATGTTTTACCTGGTTGAGTACATACACCTATAGTTCTTGCAGTTCCGACACTCATAAGAATTGGATCATTTTTAAGAATATTTTCTTTAGTGTCATGAAGTCCGTCAATTATGTTTATTTCAAGTTTTAGTGTTTTCCATACGGGCGGCATTTTTCCGGGTAATCCAATAACAGTTCCAACAAGACTGTCTGATTTTGCAACATATGGGTCTAATGTTGTTGAAAGTGCAACAAGTCCCCCCGAAGTTCCTTGCATTACCGAAGTTTTGCCTTTATTTATAGAAAGTATTTTTGTTTTTATCGCAGCCCAGTCATTGTTTTGTTTGATGCCTGGTCTAAGTTCAATTTCATCTCCTGGTTTAAATGCGCCGTCAACGATACTTCCGCCAACAACACCACCAATAAGATCCTTTATTTTTTTACCCGGTTTATTGATATCGAAACTTCGGGCAACAATCATTTTAGGATTTTTTTTAGAATCGTGTTTTGGAGTAATAAGAATATCTTGAATTGCATTTAAAAGTACTTCTATATTTGCTTTATGTTGTGCTGATATTGGTATAATTGGTGCGTTTTCTGCAACCGAGCCTTTTAAGAATGTTTTTATAGAATCATAATTTTCTTTCGCACCTTTGGCATCAACAAGATCTATTTTATTTTGTACTATAATTATGTTTTTTATACCCGAAATATTAAGCACGGCCAAGTGTTCTTTAGTCTGTGGTTGAGGGCATTTTTCATTTGCTGCAATAACAAGTATGGCACCATCAAGAAGAGACGCACCGGTAAGAACTGTAGCCATCAAAGTTTCATGTCCCGGGACATCAACAACAGATAATGTTCGTAAATGTTTTGTATCAGAACCACAGATAAAGCATTTTGAGAATGTTGAATATGCAGCAGCACCACTACATTTAGGACATTTATTAATCGTCATATCTGCATAGCCAAGACGTATAGAAATACCTCGTTTTAATTCTTCAGAGTGTTCGTCGGTAAATTTGCCCGTAAGCATTTGAGTAAGTGTTGTTTTTCCGTGATCTACATGACCCAAAATACCGATATTTAATTCTGGAAGTGCCACCGTTGCTGTTTTGGTTGCTACTTTTTTAGTTTTTGTGGTCTCTTTAATCATATAATCACCTAATATTAGGTTATAAAAAGTGGTATATATAAGTATAATCACTTTAAATAACAAAGAAAATACTGTAAATCAAATTACAATATTTTTAATTATTTTTTCTCTTTTGCTGCTTCGTCTTTAGGAGCGCCGAAAATTTCGTCAATTTTTTGCTTTCCCGGTTTTTGAACACTACAGTTTAATTGTGCAACATTAGATCCAATTGTATCGCCATGAACGCTTTTTCTTCGTCTTTGACCCGTAATTTTTGGATTAAAGCCAACACCACCTGCAATAAGTATGCCTTTTCTTGTCTGTGTGTGTACGCCCAATCTCATAGGAAAACCATTTTTATCAGAACCGCCGGTTATTTTAAGTTTATAACCTGGAAGATCAATTATTCCGCCATCGAATTCATCTCTTATACGTTTTCCCAAAAGTGCTTGCACTTTGTCTGCTTCTACTTCTTTTGAGTATGATTTTCCGGTTTTAGTGTCATTAATCACAAATTTCATATATTTTTCACCTTTAAGAATTATTAACTGGTGCAATATGTTTACTCTATAAGTTTTATAAAGCTTATATATTTTGGGCGAATGTGATTGCAAATATTAAACAAAAACTACTTAAACGCGCGTTGTTTAATTAAAAATCAAAAACAATTAATAAATAAACACAAACATCAGGTATCTCGTGGGGTTTTACGCGATAAATTGCGTAAAACTCGTTGTTATATTCAATTGAGTTCTCGCTTATTAAAAAAAGGAAAGGGGGCGTCAGAATATATAAATGTTTATGTTTAATGAAATTGT
>WSZW01000021.1 GCA_013139905.1 archaeon | reverse complement strand
GGCAAATATACCAGTAAATAATTTTGGATGGTCTAATGCAAAATTGCCTATTGCTTTTAAATATGGCCATAATTCTTTACCTAATGCGGCACCGACATCTAATACTCTATTAGCAAAATTGCCTATTGCACCTTCATTATTTGAAACCCAAGTACCAAATGATTCTAACCATCCTGCCACTCTCTCAAATGCAGGTGCTAATGCCTTACCCAAAGAATTTGATAATTTAAATATTGCAATATCCATTTTAGCCAATGCTGGAGCAACTGCAGGAGAACTTTTTGCAAGTGCTATCATAGTACCCGCACCGGCAATACCAAGAACAGTTAATTTTTTTGCAAGACCAGATACGGATGAAGAGATTCGTTCCATGTCAGAACCAAAACTTGAAGCAGAACCTTTAATATTATCGAAACCAGATTGAATTCTAGCATAACCGTTTTCAATTTCGGTTGTATCCAATGTTCCTCTTAAATTTAAACTTCCAGCAATTGGTGGCATATTAACCCCTTATATTATTCATCATTTTCTCTATTTGTTGTTGTCGTATCTGTTTTTCTGATATTGCATTCTTAATTTCAAGTATTTCACGGATATCTTTCATATATGTTTTTCGTGCATCACGAGGACATATTCCTTTTTCAAAACACATAAATCTCCACCACATTAATGTTTCTTGTGGTGTTTTTAGTTTAAACCCTTTTTTTGGGTCGCACATAGATATATTATATATTAGTTTTTTTTTATTTCTGTGTCTGGCTCGTCATGTAATCTAATTGCATTTATTAATTTGTTAAATACATTAGTGTTTAATTTGCGAAATACATCCCATTGTTCATCTTTTGTGAGTTTATTCCATTCTTTTGTAAGACCTGTAAATTTATTTATTGTTTCTTGGTCGTATGGAACACCGACAATGTTTTCAAGCTTACAACGATTATATGTAGCCCAGTCGGTATTTGTCTTTTTAGTTTTTTCATCAATGCTAAGACAACGATTTAACCAGTTATTCTCATCTTCGGCAGTTGCAGGTTTATATTTAAACTCTTTGCCGTCAACATTTAATGTAACGATATCATCGTTTACAAAATCATCTTCATAATTCATATCTATTTCCTCCACTAATATGCTGTAATTGCATCTCTGGCAACTAATTGTGCAAATCCTTTTGCAGTCCAAACAATATCAACATTTGTAACGCCATCCAATCGTGTAGGTGCAACTGCTCCATGCATTCTAAACTTTGAAAATGTAAATAATACTTGGTCGTTACCCGTGCCGTCTCTATCAAACAATAAAGTACATACTTTTACAACTTTATAAACTGACGTTGCATCCGGATTTGTAGTCCATGCAGTATTAACGGTTAATATTTCAGATGTATTTGATATTACATTCCGTACTTGCCCTGCACCCGTCCCGGAGGTTATCTCAACATTCTTTCCAGCGTATGCATCAACACTCCAACCCTCGCCACTATCGGTTAGTGTTGTTGCTCCGCCTGCAGATGCTGTACCGGTTGTTAAGGTTGTTCCAATATCTGAACCACTATCCCATTGATCGTATTGAGTTTTATCTTTAATATTTACATTAAATCTTCCACTAACTCTGAAAACACCCGGTATTGGCTCACCAATATTAACGTCAAGTGTTGAATTACAATATCGGCTATCATCTTCACTTATACCTAAACCAATTGTCATTTCACCGTTATTTACTTCAACGGTTTCAACATCGTCAATAGTAATTTTAGCCATGTGATATTGAAATGGTGTAGATACTATATTTCCTGCAGTAAGTGTTGTTACAGATGAACCTCGTGTAGATGTTTTTGCAACACACTCTAAAGCTACATTTAATAAACCTTCTGAACCTTCTGATGTTGCCTTTGAAAATGATAATGTTGCAGATTTTACAAAGTTACCGGCTAATGTTAATACATGATTTGTTGTATGTCTTTTAGCCCATTCCATCTTATAACTTAATATTGTATTTCTAACTGCGAATGTATGCGTTTTTACTGCGCCATCAGTACTATCTGTAACTGCCATTAAATATTTCATCCATACCCAGTTTACGGGTGAAAATGCCATACCATACGGTAGTTTAGATAAATTAACTACTTGGTCTGCGACTTCAAGTGAATCATCCCCAGCGGATAATATTTCCTGCCAACCTTTACTAAAATCTGGTGTAACGATTACGTCTGTTCCAACTACTTCTCCATCTGCCATTGTTCCGCCAGTTGCAAATGATGTCTCTGATATCCAAGACATTCTCTCTCTCTTCCCGGTTAAAAATTCTGTGTATGCAATAACTTTCCTCTCCTTAACTTATTCTTCCTATTTTAATTCCGCTTAGTATAAATTCTATTGTTTTTCTATGTGATTGATATGTTACATCGAAAGGCATATCTTTAGGAAGACCTACTGGTGTATATCCATATAATGCTGGATATATATCATCTTCGTAATCTTCAAATGCCTGTATTAC
Source organism: archaeon (assembly GCA_013139905.1). Taxonomy (GTDB): domain Archaea; phylum EX4484-52; class EX4484-52; order EX4484-52; family B79-G9; genus GLR112. Next base: position 825 of record WSZW01000021.1, on the reverse strand, counting down.
TTGATATGCCAGATATTCGGCAAGGTCTTCACCTGCATATTTTGTAGTTCCGATTGTAAATATTTGTTTTTCTTTACACCATATATCAACTTGAAAGTGTATACTTCCCTCAACTGGTGCTTCAAAATTACCTAGGCGTTTACCTATGCTAGATATAACACCAACTCTAATTCTTGGGAATGATGCCGCGCCAATAGTTACTGCAGGTTTATCAGGATATATCCATGATGTAGTTCCATAAACATAAGTTACAACAACGGCATCATTTAATGAAAGACCAGTAAAAAATATAATCTTTTGATTTTTAGAATCAATGTAATAATCGCGCCATTTAACTTTTGTTACGGCATTTACAGTAACGCTTGTAACGGATGTAAGCGTACCGCTTGGCGGTGTAAGTGTGAATGATGCTTGACTTGCAGTTGCAGTAAAAGAATCTGTTGTCGAATCATCAGCTCTAGCGCGTGGGTCGGTAAGTCTATTTAATAGAAAATCTACAATAATTCCTTTTGGATTTAAAAACATAACTTACACGCCTCTTGGCTACTATTATTATGTTGACTTGTATTGCCTCTTGGCATCAACAATAATAATATTAACGTGTTTGTTTTTATAGTTTGTTATGTTTTAACGAAAATTAAATAAATAATCTTTGCAAACTTAGCCGTAAACTTCTTTTTGGAATAGTGGCAACCAATATATATGTACTTGATGAAGCGCGGGTCTAAAGAATGGTTGAGGAGACAGCTTATACGTTCCATACTCAAGATGTATTCCGTAATCAACACCGTCTGAAAGTATATATTCTCTTGCACCTTTTTGCAT
>WSZW01000086.1 GCA_013139905.1 archaeon | reverse complement strand
GTTACTTCTTCTGTATTTGAAAAAACAGATTTGGGAATCATGAAAAATTGCCTTGATTCAAAAATTGGTGAGCCGGTATTCGTTAATCCTAGTACTATTCTAAGTCAGAACACGGCAAGTATTATATTGGATAATTATTTTAATCAAACTCATCGTTTTTTGAAAGCCGAGTTAAACGAGTGTGGTGCTGCTTACATATTTAACGCAACCACTACAAAATATATGGTCTGTGAAAACGGTGAAATCTACGAATACGGTAAAATCTGTAATACTAAAACATTAAAAGAAAAAGGTAAAGATTTTATAGACACAATAACTAACACAACAAAAGAATAAATATTTTTAAATATTAGCACTCATTGTATCATATTGCATTGTATGGGGTTATGGTGTAATGGCAGCATAGTGGGCTCCAGACAAATTTACTGTTATGGAGCTATGAGCGTGAAAACGTGATGATTTGCATATGTTTCGGGTATTTTTAAAGCATTCGTGCTTGGGAGATACCTTCTGATCGGGGTTCGAATCCTCGTAACCCCACCAAATATTTTATATACTACTTCTGCCCATAATTAACCTTACAAATAAATTTGAGTTGTGAGGGAGATAAATATGGCAAACGAAATAGAGTTATTAATGTCCGGACAAGGACAAGTTCAAAGAAAAAGTCAATTACAAGGCATAACCGCAGTAAAAAACGAAGTAATACAAGACATGCTTGCATCCGTTGAAGCTAGAGACGACCAAATTAGAAAAGAAGGAAAAAGCTGTCTTGCAAGACCTGTTGACTAAAAAATATTAAAAACATTCGAAATGTTTATTAAACTTTCTACCGTATCTATTATATTCTTTGCGCTAGTAGTCTAGTGGTATGATATTGCCTTGCCAAGGCAGTGGCCCGAGTTCGACTCTCGGCTGGCGCACCATTTATTCTTTCTTATTGATCTCGCTCCAATTTGTGTCAACAAAATCGCTCGAACGGATTTCTCCGTTCGTTGGCGCACCATTCTTTTTTTATATTATTGTTTATTAGTTATTATTATGTCAAAAAAAAAGAGCTTCAAAAAACGTCAAACCAGAAGAAAGCCGCAGTGGCAGGTAGATATAGTAAACGAGCGCATCGAAATACTATTTAATTTAGCAAAAAAAGAATTCGACAACAAAAGATTTGATCTTTCTAAACGATACGTTTATTTAGCAAGAAAAATAAGCATGAAATATAATATACCCTTAAAAAGCATATACAAAAGACAATTCTGTAAAAAATGTGAAAACTATTTGGTCCCGGGTATAAACGCAACCATAAGAACCAATTCAAAAGAAAAAGCAATAATCATAACTTGTCTTGATTGTGGACATAAAACACGTTTTGGATACTCAAAAGACTTAAAAACGTAAAAATCAAGAAAACTTTTATATACTAGTTTAGGTCATAAATTCTATAGGTCAATTATATTTAGGTGATATGTGTATGGTTAAAGACGAAATAGAATTACAGGGAAACGATGATTATGAAGTAGTTCCACTAACACCATTACGCAGACTTGAAAAAAGAATAGAAATGATGGAAACAACCAAAAGTACTCAAAATTTAGAGCGATTTGTAGATAAAATATTAGATATGACTGAAATGAATCAAAAAATTGTTGACGAAATGGTAAAATCAAATCAGGCTTTAAGAGAGGATGTCGGCGTTCTTATAGGTAAAATGGATAATTTAAATAATAATATGAACGATTTCGTCTCAATAATTAAATCCGCAGGCGAACAGGATATGGAATCCACATCAAAAACAGCAGTTACCGAAGCAATAACACCACTAATAGATAAGATGACCGAAATTACAAAGGGTACGCAAGAAGGAAACGAAGCACTTGCAGAAACGTTAGAAAACATAGATAAGAGATTAAAACGTATGCAATCAGCACCTACAAACGCAAAACCCGTAAGCAGCATACTTGCACGAAGAGGTATGATGGGCTCACAAACACAATCAAATAGCCCACCACAGCAATTCAATACAAGACAATAAATAATAGGAGTGAATTATTATGAAATTAGGTCCAAAACATCTTGAATGGATTTTTGTAGTGATATTAGTAATATTGGCAGTAAGTCAGTTTATTATACTGACTGGTGGAATAATGACTAATTCATTTCAGTTAACATTAATGAATATGTTTTTGCTTATGATATTTGGTGGACAATTGGTTGTCGGAATAATATTATTAAGAATATATGATGCACAAGTTGGCGGAAAAAATAAAATGTGAGGGATTAATATGAGTAATAATTACATTAAAATGAATAGAAAAGGTATAACTCCGATAATCGCAATCGTGCTTTTATTGATGATGACTGTTGCAGCATTTGGAATGACATTTGTTTGGGTACAAAAAACACAAGGAGAAATCCAACAAGGCGTTTCAGATGACATTACAAACATGATGGGCAAAAATGCAGCACAATTTGGTATTGAAAGCGTTTATGAGGATGGAAATGAGATATCAGTTATAATACGAAATACAGGAACTTATACATTTGTTAATGGTGATGTATTTAATGTGTATGTTGATGGTCAAGCTGTAGCTCTAACCGTAGCAGCTCTAGCTGTAGATTTAGCACCTAAAGGCACCGTAACTTTTACTACTACTGTCGTAACTCCATGGGCTAATATTCAAGATACCAACACACACGAAATAAAAGTAATCTCTCCACAGGCAACAATTGCAACAATTGCATGTATACCTGCAAAAACAGCACAAGGTTACTGTTAAATTTTAAACTTTATTTTGCGGTTGGTTCGCTAATCGCAAATATTTTCTTATTTAATTAATTAATCCTTTATCTGCGAATATTTAGTTCTAATTTCGTCATAGAATAATCACAATTTATTTATAAATAAAACATAAAAATTCTCTGATTTTTTAAAAAGTTTATATGCTATGAAATCCAAAAAATACTTAAGGTGATTAATTATGTCAAAATTATTTAAAGCGCAAACACAGATAATTTCTGTTGTATTGATTATGGGTCTTGCCGTAGGAGTAATTGGCGCAAGTTATCTATGGGGTGCACCATTAATAGAAAAAAGCCAAACTGAAAATTCTTTATCACAAGCGGAAAAAAATATAGAACTTATAAACTCTATGATTACAGATGTCGTAAAAACTGGCGGTCAGAAAACAAAACAGATTCAGTTTGATGGCGAATTAGAAATATTTGATATTAATACTGGCGAGAATTCTATAATTTATACCATTCAAGGAAAAACCGCAGGCGTTGCATCAACAAATTGGGTTCTTCTTAATGATGACCTGCCAGTAAAAAGTAAAGAAACATATGCTGTAAATGCTACTGATGCATCAGATACAATATCTATTGGCTGTGAGGATTGTATGATGAATTCCACGGGTTTATCTTCGTCGATTGTTATCTCCAATGTAACAGGTACTTGCAATGTTGCGGGAACATATACTGAAGAAAATACATTTACTTGTAACTCAAATAATTATGTTGTAGAACATGTAGATATTACCGGAACAATTGATGGTTTTGCCGTATTACGTGGACCAGAATATGATATTGCGGGTATTGTTGGAACAAACAAGGCTGGCGTAATAACTGCAAAAACTATGGCTGCCACGGGTATATATCTTACAAGCTATAAACTTACCTTTAGAGAGCTTGTCGATCCAACAAATAAAGAAGGCATAAAAATATTATTAGAAACACAAGGAAATAATAAAGTTACTGAGGGCATGCATACAATTAAAGTTAGTCGCGCAGATACAACAACTGAAAATTACGGATCTAGTCTTTCAGGGGAACTTTCAAAAATAAGTGTTTTGGTTACTTTAGAATAAATAATTTTGTGAGGTTTACTTTAAAAAAGATATAATTGGACGATATTTCATGAATTTAAAAAATAAAAGAAAAGGTCAATATCTTGCAATTGAAGAAGTATTATTATTTGGTATGGGTATGGTAATTTTTGGTGGAACCTTATTATTGGTAACTGATTTTCGTGAAAATGTATCGGCTAATGCTGGTATTTTGCAATTAGAAGAAGTGAGTCAAAATATGGTAAATAATCTTAATGTTCTTAGGGTTATGGGGTCAAATGCAGAACTAACTGTTGAAATTCCAAAAACGGTTGCTGGCGAATCCTACCAATTAATTGGCAGTGAAAATAGTAACGAATTGTTGGTTTATACATACTCTGGAATGATTGTGCAAACAAATACGTCAATAAAAGTATTAGGAACCGTAAGTTCTTCATACGGCAAAGTTAATATAAAAAATATAGGTCAAAAAGCAATAATGCGAGGGGTTACAAATTACTAAGTTTAATATATCTTCTGCGGTTGTTCATTTAAAAAAGAAATATCATAATTCAATAAATAAAAACAATTTAGACGAAACATTGAATGCGAAAAATTCACAACCGGTTAATATCATTAATCAGTATAATGGTAGTCCTGTAAATTTTAGAACTAATATGATTGATAATCCCTGTGATGAGCCTTCAAAAAAAGAAGAAAAAATTAATCAATCAATAGATCTTTCAATATTAAATGTTAAACATCATAAACATCACAATACTTCTTTAGATTTAGACGAATTTAATGAATTAGAAAATGTAAATTTAAAATATCCATTAACTCCGGCAAATCCAAAAGAGAACGAACAAGTTTTTTCTTGGTGTAATATAAAATGGAATTCTAAGCTTAATTCTATGGATTATATAGTTCATGAGCCGACAATATCAAAAACAGATGAAATTAATTTGGCAAAAATAAAAAAAATAATTGAAGAAAAATTAAATGTTCATTTTGAATCTGTGCACAAGCGAGATGCCGTATTGTACTTAAAAAATCTTTTAAATGAAATAATACTTAATTTTGGTTTTAAAATTTCAAAAGAAAAATTAATTGTTTATGAGTATTACATTCTTCGGGATTTTATTGGTATGGGCAAACTCCAACCCATAATGAATGACAGCAACATAGAAGATATAAGTTGTGATGGTGTGGGCGTACCTCTGTTTGTATATCATCGTAATTCTAAATTTGGAACAATCAAGACTAATGTGGTTTTTAACAAAAAAGAAGAACTTGACGACTTTGTAATAAAATTATCTCAAAGATGCGAAAAAAGTATTTCTGTTGCAGAACCATTATTAGATGGTGCATTAACCGATGGTTCCAGAGTTCATGCAACACTTGGAAGTGATATTGCAAGAAGAGGCTCTAATTATACAATAAGAAAATTTACCGATGAACCATTAACACCAATCCATATGCTTAAATTTGGTTCAATGGATGAAAAAATGATGGCCTATTTATGGTTTGCAATAGAAAACAGCGCATCTGTTTTAGTGTCCGGACCAACAGCTGCAGGTAAAACATCCCTTCTAAATGCTTTATCTATTTTCATAAAAGAAGGACTTAAAATTGTATCTATTGAAGACACACCTGAACTTCGATTACCGCACCCGCACTGGGTTCCTGAAGTATCACGAAATGGATTTGGTGTTACAAGTTCAGGAAAACGAATTGGAGAAGTATCCATGTTTGATCTTCTTAAAGGTTCTCTAAGACAAAGACCAGATTATATCATCGTAGGTGAAGTGCGTGGTGAAGAAGCATACGTATTATTTCAGCAGATGGCAACAGGACACGCAGGGTTGTCAACAATACACGCAGATTCAATAGAAAAAGTAATTGATAGACTTACAACAAAACCAATAAGTCTTCCGGCATCTCTTTTAGAAACACTTGATATGATTGTATTTTCATCACGACTAAAATACAAGAATAAATATATTAGAAGAGTTACAGAAATACAAGAAATACAAAATTATGATTCTATTGCCAAAAAACTAAACACATCTAAAGTGTTTAAATGGAAAAGTTCAAATGATACTTTTGACTTTGATGAAAATTCTACGTTCCTTACAAAAATATCTGAAAAAACAGGTTTAACTAATAGTCAAATATTAGATGAGCTACAAGACAGAATAACTGTGCTTAAATGGATGCATAAAAATAACATAATAAATTATAAACAAGTTGGCGAATTGTTTTCTAAATATTCTTCAAATAAACAAGAGTTTTTAGAAAACATAAAAAATAATGCCTTGGACGAGGAGTAATTTTTTATGGATGACATGAATTCAAATGCCAAATTTACGCGCATGGCATATCGTTATTTTGGAAATATTGTAGATAAATATATCTTGGCTAGTTTTCCTAAATTACAGTCCGATATTTCAAAAGCAAACATGCGAATAACCGCACAAGAATATCTTTCTATAGCGCTTGCAACCGCAACAGTTGTGTTTGTTTTTGAACTACCATTATTGGCATTCATATTGGCTATCGTGTTTAATACCATAATTATAAGTACAAATGCCGGCAGTGCCGCAATTTTAGGTCTTATTTTTGGCGTATTTGGTGGTATACTTACAACTGTAGGTGTCTTTTTTCTTTTTATTATTTATCCATCCATTGTAATTGATGAGCGAAAAAAACGTATTGATGATTCCCTGCCATTTGCAGTTTTGTATCTTGCAACCATTTCCGGAAGTGGAACACCATTAGTTGCTATGTTTAAAACAATTGCAAAATTTAAGGAATATGGTGAAATCTCAAAAGAATGTTCTCGGATTGTAGAGGAAGTAGACCTTATGGGTTCAAATATTGTATCCTCTCTTGAAAATGCTGCAAAAAGAACACCATCAGAAAAATTTAAAGAAGTATTATGGGGTATGAGAAGTACAATTATGGTTGGTGGAGATTTAAAATCCTATCTTCATGAACGAGCTCAAGGTGCGATGAATGATTATAGACGACGTCTTGCACAATTCACACAACAACTTTCATTATTTATTGAAATGTATATAACTGTTGTAGTTGTAGGTTCCATATTTTTTATGATTCTAACAACAATTATGGGTGGTATTGGCGGCGGTTCTGCGGGTTTAATTACTATGGCTCAAGTTGCAATGGTTTTAATAGGATTACCTTTCGCATCTATTGGTTTCGTCGTATTAATAAAAGGCATGGCGCCATCAAGTGAATAATATGAAACAAGAAATAAAAAACAATTTTGGTCAGGACAATTCGAAGAAAATAATTATGATTTCTACAGGCATTGGTATCTTTTCCTGTTTATTGGGCTTTTTTATCAGTTCCTATTTTCAAAATCCTATTGGTATCATATTTTTAATATTAGGTCTTTTTATTGCAATTATTCCTTCTTCCGTAATAAATTACAATCAATATACAAAATATCATCAAATGGAATCTTATTTTCCTACATTTTTGAAAGATTTTTCAGAAGCCATAAAATCAGGTATGAATTTTGTGCAGGCATTTAAGACTGTGTCTAAATCCGATTACGGTCCCTTATCTGACGAACTTAGACATTCAGCAAATCAACTTTCTTGGGGTGTACCATTTCCAAAAGTATTAGAACAATTAGCATCCCGAATTAAAGGAAGTAAAATAATGCGCCAATCATTTACAATCATTACAGAAGCCTATAATTCTGGAGGGGATATTGCAGAAACCATGAATTCTATCGCACTTAATATTAGTCAAATAAGAGACGTTGATGAAGAGAGAAAATCAATATTATCTCAGCAAGTATACATCATGTATTTCATATATTATTTGTTTTTAGGGATAATTTATGCATTGTACAAGCTTATGATACCTATGCTTGCAATGAATCTTAATTTATCTACCGGGGTAGACGCAGGCAGTGATAGTAAAAATTACTGTATTCCTATGCAATGGTTTTGTAGTTTAGGATTATTTATGAATTATGACCCAACCGAATCAATGACCTATTTTAAAGTATTATTTTTAGTAATGCTTATAATACAAGGAACCTCTTCGGGTATACTTGCAGGTGAACTTTCGCAAGGTAATGCTACGGCTGGTATTAAACACGCAGGAATAATGGTAGTCTCTGCAATAATTGTATTTATCTTGTTTGTATAGGGTGTATTATTTGAAAAAAAGAAAAAATGTAAAAAAAGCACAGATGAGTATCGAATATTTAGGCGGATTTACAATATTTATTTCATTAATTATATATGTTTTTTTTATAATCTTGACAATTGTACCTCAAAATTTAGAGAGTATTCATGAAAATATAATTGAAACAGGCGCGTGGGGTGCAACACAAAATATTGTTGAGTATTTGTCGTTAAAAAAAGACGGATCAATAAATGAAAGTGCTTTGAATGTTATTTCAAAATGTACCGTATATAATGCACATCCGACAGATCCAATTGCATTGGCTTCTGTTTCAAATTATACTTTTGCGAAAAATAATATTGTAAATATTAGTTCTAAAAATGAGTTTAATCTTGTTGTAGATCAATATTTAATTGCACTTACAACAAAAAAAAACATATTAAATTTTACGGGAAGTCTAATTTTATCCGGAAAAGAAATATTTTTTGAAACATTCAATACAACAACACCACAATACGATTCTGTTGTGATGGATAACGGTACTAAAATCACAGCCATTAAGAATGATATAGTTTATCTTGATAGTCAAAAATATTATGTTGATACTATAGATACTAAAGGTCAATTTGTTATATTAAAATCAAATATTGTTGATTGTGGAAAACAACCACCAGATAATATGTATACCGCAATCCACAAAAGATATTTAAAACAAAATAATAATATTGTGGGCATTAAAGTCACTTATTGGGGTTATTAATTATGGTTTGTAAACGAAAAGCTATGATTCATAGTATCGAAGGCGTGATTGCCGCATTATTATTATTATCATTTTTTGTAACTACGGATTTTACATCTTCAACTTATTCGTGGAATGAATTAAAATTAATAGAACCTATGAGTGATATTGTTATGGTTTTACCAAATACGCCCTTAAAGACCTTGGTGGATGAAAATAGAGGTGGCGCACTAAAAGATATTTTAAATTATTTTATCTCTCCGACAGCAAGAATTACAGTAAAAACGTACGGTATGCCTAAACAGGAAATACTTACCGGAATACTTATGAATGATTCAGAAATTATTGTACGTCCGGCATTAAATTTAGTGCCCTGTCCTAATGAATTAAACGAAAATTTAATTTCTTGTGCAAATGGGACAATTAATGGTACCATAAAATTTGTCGCATTAAAACTTGTTGATAGTGGTGTCTATGATCGTATGTATATAGATATAAATGATAATGGGACTTATGATTCGAATGAAGGCCCTATAGGCACCAGTAATTTATTTACGTTATCTAATTCTCCATATCTTGTACGTTCTTTAATACCTACCGCTTCAGGTGTAAATGCCACCTTCTGGAATGCCACCGATATATTTCCATATTTTACAACCTTCAAAAAAACAAAAATAAATTCTAAAGACGTGCGTCTTTTATTTACAAGTACCGATTTAACCAAAAAAACAGAGTATTATAAAAAGTATGACACAATTTTAATTCCAAAATATCGTAATTTTAGCATTAATGAACAAGTAAAGCTTTTAGCGATTTTAGATGGCGGAACATCTATAATAGAAATTGCAAATTTAACTAACCGTGTTGATACCGCACAAGAAAATTTATTTGGAATAAAATCTGCACCCTACACGATTTTTTCGGGAGCGTCAAATACTGTGTTATTTAATAATGAATTAATGGCTAATGAGCCATTATACACATTAAATAAATACGTCACATATTCAGAAATATCCTATTCTAACCTTACGACTGATGTTATTGGTTATACATTTCCTGCATTTTTATCATCTATAACAGATAAACGAATCGTAAATCTAACTATAAAAAACAACATCATTGCCGTTCTTGTTGTAAATCATGGTACTGGTTATAATGCCACATATTTTGATACTACTAAAGATGGTTCTTTTAATTACCCGGATAATCAATCCTATTTTGTGGGTCAGTCAGTCACAATTGGGTCAAACAAATATCGTGTAACATCAATAAATATCGCTAGTGGAGATATAGAACTTTCATTATATGAAAATCATATTTTTTTAGGAATAAATTCACCATCAAAAATATATCCCATAACAGATTTAACTAATGAAATTATTGTATATTATCAAGACAAATATTATAAAAATAGTACTAATTCCATCGATGATTTATTTAACTTCATGACCAATGCCGATTATTCAAATCCAACGTTACCTATAGGCGAACATAGAAATGCGTCATTAGATGTTTCAACAGGCACCACATATTCTATTGTGGTAACAAAAATTACGGAAAATTATACATTATGGAATATTGATCTTAATGGCGATGGTAATTATGATGATTTTGGTGAGGGACCATATTATTCAACCGATAAAATTGCCATTGGTCCAGAATTATATCAGATATTTGTTTCCGGCGATGGAACTATAATAACTGCAAAATTAAAAGAATTTTGGCGCGTGCCTTATGCCGTTGGTCGAATTTACAACAAAAATTCAAAAACCGTATGGATTGAAGATGATTTTAAAGGTGATGATTTTTGGAATCTTATTCGTGGCGCAATTATATGGGCATCACCAAAAGAAGATACAATTGTATCTTCATATCATGGTGGCGATAGTGTTAGTTCAATAAAAAAAACAATAATAAATGATGATGAATTTTTAAATTTCGGTGAAATCGAATTATTGGTTTCGGGGTAATTTTATGATAAGACGAAAAGGTCAGTTTTTTATAATAAGTGCAGTTATTGTAGTGATATTGTTAATGTCATTAACAAAAATGTTGTCCAATAATGAAAATCAAGATACTGCAATTCATTTGCGTGATATAAATGATGCATTACGCGTTTTAGAAAATAACAATTATGAATTATTTGAAATGATGTCTTTTTTATCGGATGAAACGATGTATTCTGTAATGGAATCTTATCTTGATGGTAAAAAAATATTATTGCGTAATCGCGGTTATTTGATGGTATACAATATAAATGAAATCGAAAATACGATTGAAATAACATACGATATAAATTCAATTCATATGGAACAAATAATTTCAATACTTGAATTTAATCGTATTTCTGCATGGGATTTTGATGAAGGAGTAGGAGTAGGCACAAAAGATAAAACCAGCTCAAATGATGGAGAATTAATTAATTTTTCATGGACGAAAAATTCCGGCTGGACTGATAGTTGTATTTCCGGGAACTGTATTGTTTTTGATGGCATTGATGATTATGTATTAATCAATAAAACGATTAATTTAAATTCATTTTCAATAGAGTTTTGGTTTAAAACAAAAGAACTTGGGGTTGGAAATCGTCAAGGTATTTTTTTGATTGATGGTGTTAATGATATTCGTTTGTTTATTAATCCAAATAATCTTGAATTTGATCAAAATCCTGGAGAACTAGGTAATCTTGTAGTGCCCATAACATTAGATAATTGGGTATTTATAATCGCAACATATGATGATACTAATAATATTGCAAAAATATATCTGGATGGTGTGTTAATAGAGACACGTAATTCTATTTCACTTGACTTTAATGGTATACCTAAAATTTCATGGCTTGCAGCGGATAATTATTTTAACGGCACAATAGACAATTTAAGAATTTACAATACCTCACTTAACGCAGAACAAGTGCAATTTTTATACAACAATGGCCGAAATTAAAATACATCCCACATACGATCTTTTGCAACCATGATTTCGCGGATTTCTTCTAGTGTGTTTTTTTCATGATCAGATAATATCTCTAGATTTTCTGAAAGTATTTTGTATTCGTCTTTAAGTATGAAGCTATATAGTATGTCTTCTTCTTTGATATTTCTGCCAACAACAGCGCTGTTAATTGAAACCGCAATTTGTTCGCCTAAGTTTCCTTCTACTACATTAGCGCCTTTATTTTGTATGGCATGTACTGTTCCTACAATTTTTCCTTCTGAATTCATAAGACGAACACCGGTTTTTAATTTACCGCCCAAAACTTCCATACCAATTATGGCTGGCTTGCTCTGTCTAAAAATAAAACCCGTTATGAATTTTATTTTAACCGTTTGGGTAACAGAAGATAATATTTCCTTTTCTTTTAATTTTGATAGTTCTTCTATGTGTTTTTCATAATCGTCAATTAAGCGGTATATGATTTCAGAACTAAATATACATGTTTTTGTTTTTTTTGCAAGTTCTTCTGCATCAGGAAGTATTTTTGTGTTGAATGAAAATATTACTTTGTGAATTGGATCAACTTCTTCTAGCGCCATTACATCTTTTTTGTTTATTGTTCCAATTTCAGCTCGTTTTATTGGAATCTGCATATCTTGTAATGTTTTTACTAATGCTTCCAAGCTTCCAAGAGCATCAGCTTTTACAATAACACCAACCTCATCTGTTTTTATTTGAACTTCTTCTATTTCAGATTGTACTTGTATTTTTGCCTCATCTATTCCTGATGAATCACGAACGCATCGCAATGGTACTCCCGAAATAACATTTTCTAAATCTGGCGCGGATATCTTAAGTCCTGATGCCGCAGCAATTTCCGGAAAATTGGTGAATTGTTTTTCTACCCTAATTTCCTTCATAGGACTCGTTTTAAGAATCGCTTTTGCTTTTGTGATAATAGCACCGTCCGGATGTCCGATAACAATTATATCGCCTCGTTTTACAAGTCCATCGTAAAGTATAACATCAATAGTTGTTCCAAGACCCTTTACTTCTTTGACTTCCAATACTGTTCCTTTTCCGGCACCCGTATTATCAATATGTAATTTTTTTTCAAGATATTTTTGTGTAATTCCGCTAAGCATGGTAAGTAAATCCGGAATGCCTTCTCCGCTTACCGCAGATATAGGTATTATCGAAACAGTTTTCGTAAAATCATTTATTCTGGTATAAAGATCCGCAGAAACACCGTGATTATAAAGTTGACCAATAAGTTCGTATATTTTCATATCCAAATCTTGGCGCAATTGGGGCGGTTGGTGATTATACGTTTCCATAAAAGTTGCTTCTTTTTTGGAATTCCACCCGGAAAGCTTATCAATTTTATTTGCCGCAATTATAAATGGCGTCTTGTATTGTTTAAGAATATTAATTGCTTCTTCAGTCTGTGGTTTAATACCTTCGGTAACATCAATTACTAAAATAGCCACATCCGCTAGTGAGCCACCCCGACGTCGAAGCATACTAAACGCCGCGTGTCCCGGAGTATCAATAAAAAGAAGTCCTGGTAAGTTAAAATCCATTTTATATTGAGTCAACAGATTTCCACAAACATTTTTAATAACATCTTTTGGAACTTCAGAAGCGCCAATATGTTGTGTAATACCACCGGCTTCACCAGTAGCAACTCTGGAAGTTCTAATATAATCAAGAAGCGTTGTTTTCCCGTGGTCAACGTGTGCTAATATAGAAATAATTGGTTTTCGAATTGTATCAGACATATTATCACACTAAATATCTATTTGTAAAATTAAATTTGTATATTTGTAAAAACACTATTTATGTACATTATTAAATATTTGTCGTTTGAATTCAGAAAATATGTGTTCTATTCGTAATATATTATATTAATTTAGCCGTATTTTATTAGAAAATAGTTCTGCGTGTAAAATAAAAAAATAAAAATCGCACCTCATTAAAAAAACAAAGTGCTTATTTTTAGAATTATTTTTTATCTATATTATGCATTTGTGGAGTACCATCAATACTGAATGAAGTATTCATGTGGTCTATTATTTTTTCTAGTTTTGGATGTTCTGGGAGTGTCATATCGGGTGTAATCGTTGGTGCGTCGAATAATAATTCACAAAGATAATTTGTTACGTCGGATGATATTCCTACTCCTTCCATATTGTTGGTTTGTGGGTCGTATGATACATTACCGATGTATTTGATAATATTTCCCGATGTATTAATTTCATTAATTCTAGTAAAATTTGTTCCTATAACAAGACCATAAGTTTTATCTCTATGTCCAATTACCATATCAAAATCGCTTTTTTCAAGTTCCATGTTTGGTGTTGTGTTTGTATTAAATTGAGCTATTTCGTCACGTATATCTTGTTGTGTACGCCCTACAGAATGATTTGCATGATATGCCGTTTCTCCAACATGTTCTCTTTTAGCTAATGAATATGGGTTTTTTACGGATGTATCTGTAGGAGCTATTCCCTTTTCGCCGTGTAATATTCCTTTTCTATTATTATTTACGCTATATCCCATAATTAACACCTCAAATTTTAATGAATATAATGATCTGAATCATCTATTTTGATTAGTTCTTTAATTTTTTTATTTGTAATACTTTTTATATCTTTACATTCTTCGCTATATCTTTCAGTTAACATTAATACTTTAGATTTAACTATTTCGTGCAATTCTATATCGGTTAAATTAGTATTTATATTAACTTCTGTATTTGTGCGAAATGCACATTCACCATCATATATATGAGTACATAAATCATTTATTGTTTTAGTTGATTCTTCTTTAGATTTTTCAGAAATATAATATGCCGAAATTTTACTTATTTCTTTAGGGTCATCCCTATCACGAGATACGCAACCACAAATTGTATGAATGTTTATAGTATCAAGAATTATTAATTTTCCATCAACTCGTTCATAAAGATATTCTGCTGGAATATATATACCAAAACAAGTAGGGGTTTGCTGTTCTTCTACAGTTGTTCCGGTTGTTGTTACTACTTTTGATGGAACATATATTGGCGCGCTACCTTCTATTTGTTTTATTATTGAATATACATTTAAAAGCTCACTTTGACCGGAAGATGAAGCCGTTGGGTAGTTTTCTTTAATTTGTTTAATAGTATAGGTTTGTTGTGTATTTTCTATTTTTTGTTCTGATTGTTCATAAAATGTTTCGTGAATATGGTATCTTATAAAAACATCTACAATATCTGATGCATTTTCAACACTTTTATTTTTTATTATTTTGGTGTGTATTTCTTTTTTAATTTGTTTCATGCTTGAAGAATTTTTAATTTCTTGATACTGCGCTTTAAATATGTCATCTTTAAATAAATCATACAATTTTAATTCATCAAGTGTTGATGCGTTTTTTTTATATAGTATTTCTGGTGTTTCATGTTTATTATTCATAATAATTCACTTCACTATTTTATAGTACTCGCAGATATATAAATGTAACTATTATGTAGTAATTATAGTTCTTTAATCATTTGCTTTTCATACATCAAAGCGTAACATATAACATCCATAACAATATAAACTTTTCTGAGACAATAAAATTCATGCTTATAAACTACAAAAACATAAAAACATTCTTTTTTGACCTAGACGGGACGATTTGGAACTGGAAAGATTTCAATCCTCAAATGCGACACATAATAGAACGTTTAGAAAAAAAACACAAAAAAGTTTATTTTGTGACAAATAACACCACCTTGTCTAAAAAAGGTTATTCTCAAAAATTTTCACGAATGGGGTTGCAAATATCTGAAGAACAAATAATAACCGCAGGATATGTGGCTGCTAAATACTTACAATCAAAAGGCGTAACGAGCGCGTATGTTATTGGCGAACAAGGACTCATTAGTGATTTAAGTACACAAGGAATTACAGTTACCGAAGAATCAAAAACAGTTATTGTATCTTATGATCGAAATTTTACATATTCTAAACTAAAAACCGTAACCGATTTAGTGACAAAAGGCGCAAAATTATACACAACCGGACGAGAAACCCATTGGCTTGTAGGAAAAGAAAAATACCCCGCAGTTGGATCTATTTTAGCTGCCGTAGAAACAGCAACAAAAATCAAAGCAGAAAACTTAGGAAAACCCGGAACTTTGATGAAACAAAGAATCTTAGAAGACATATTTTTATTCCCCGAAGATTGCCTGTTTATCGGCGATGAACTTATAGACGTTGAATTCGGTTCTATGTGCGGATTTAGAACTGCAATCATTTTATCCGATATGGAAAGCGAAATAAATATAAAAAAAGCCAAAGGAACGTTAAAACCGGATACAATAATACGCGATTCTAGAGAACTAATTGCCGGCCTTTGACAAATAGATATAGTCAAACTATATAATATTCTTATAACCAAAATACATAACCTAGGGTGTTTTTAATTAATGATTTAACTTCGAAAAAATTCAAATTACTCGTAAAAAAGCTTTCGCAAATGAAAGGCAGGCATACAGAACTTGTAAGTGTTTATGTTCCATCAGGTTACAACATAAATGAAATGAAGACTTTAATTGCAAATGAACAGGGAACAGCAGTTAACATAAAATCTAAATCTACAAGAAAAAATGTAATGACTGCGTTAGAGCGCGTTGGTCAAAAATTAAAACAATATAATCAAACACCGAAAAACGGTTTAATCATATTCTGCGGTAATGTTTCCGAGCGAGAAGGTATTCCCGATATAAATATGTGGGAATTAGAACCACCTGAACCAATAAGCATGAGATTGTATCGTTGCGACCAAACATTCATTGTAGAACCACTTCAAGATATGACTCGCGAAAAAGAAATATATGGAATGGTAACTCTAGATACACAAGATGCTGCAATTGCCGTGTTAAGAGGTAAAAAAATAGACCTAAAAAAGCATCTAACGTCATTAGTTCCAGGAAAAACCGGAAAAGGCGGTCAATCAGCAGCGCGTTTTGGACGCGTAAGACAAGGACTAATACTGACATTCAAAAAAGACATAGGCGTTCTTGCAACAAAAACATTTGAAGAAGAAAAAGATTTAATCGGAATAATTATCGGTGGTCCGGGACCCCTAAAAGAAGACTTTGCAGAAGGCGATTATTTGTCTGAAGCCATGAAAAAGAAAATTTTAGGTGTAAAAGACATAGGCTACGCCGGTGTTGATGGTTTACGAGAATTACTATTGCGTTCCCAAGACGTTTTATCTCAATCAGGAGTAGTTAGAGAAAAAAAAATATTAGGTCGATTTTTTGAATTATTAAGAAAAGAAACCGGTCTTGCATCTTATGGTTATATTGAAGTAAAAAAAGCACTTGAAAAAGGTGCTGTGGATACATTAATATTATCCGAACAGGTACCCCTAAATTTTTTCGAAATAAAATGCAATTCGTGCGATTATACCGATCAAAAAATATCATCCAAAAAATTAAGTAAAATGCCCTGTCCAAAATGTTCTGCAAATACCACAATAACAGAAAGTGACTTTTTTGATGCAATGGAAAATATAGCAGAACAGACAAGCACGAAATTTGAAATAGTTTCAAGTGAAACACAAGAAGGTGCTCAATTTCTACAGCTCGGGGGAATTGGCGCGATACTAAGATATAAACTTGAATAACAAATTATATGTTATAATATAATTATATATTGGGGATGAATTATGTCATTTTTTAAATTAAGAAAAACGTCAAAAAACATAGCATTATTTGTTGACGGACCAAACATGCTTAGAAAAGAGTTCGACACAGACTTAGATAACATACGAAAGAAATTAGAAGAATACGGTAGGGTTGCACAAAGTATAGTTTTTTTGAATCAATACGCACCGGATAAATTAATTGAGGCAGTCACAAACCAAGGATTTCAGCCGGTAATTGGCATGGGCGGAACGAAAGATGATCAGACTGATGTTGATGTGTATATGTCTGTTGAGGCAATAGAAGCAGTCCATAACAAAAATATTGGAATGATTGCATTAGCAACAAGAGATGCCGATTTCTTACCCGTAGTACAAACCGCAAAAAAGCACGGTAAAAAAGTAATTATTGTAGGACAGAATCCCGGATTTTCAAAAGGACTTCAAAGAGCAGCCGACATTGTTATTGACATAACAAAACCACAGATAAATAGATATAATCGCAATAGTAATTATAACAAAAACAGAAATACTACAAGAAATAATGCTGTTGTTTTTCCAAAAAAGAATAACACCATGAACAATAAATCAAAAACTGATGCGTCAAAAAAATAATATTTTTTGTATTTGAGTGTGTGTTTTAATATGAATATTGATGAAAAAATCAAATTAGTCAAAGAAGTTGGCGAAGAGATTATAAGTCAAGACGAACTTCGGGAATTATTTTTAAAAAAATCACACCCAATAGCTTATGATGGTTTCGAGCCATCGGGTAAAATCCACATCGCACAAGGACTTTTGCGAGCAATAAATGTTAACAAATTAACAAAAACAGGAATAAAATTTAAATTCTGGGTCGCTGATTGGTTCGCGTTGATGAATAACAAAATGGGTGGCGATTTGGAAAAAATACAAACCGTTGGAAAATATTCAATAGAAGTTTGGAAATCCTGCGGTATGGACATGAAAAACGTAGAATTCTTATGGGCCTCTGAACATATGAACCAAGATTATTGGCTAAGAGTTCTAAAAATCGGAACCCTAAATACCGTAACAAGAGTAACCAGATGCGCACAAATAATGGGTCGAAACGATAACGATAAATTATCCGCATCACAAATATTCTATCCTTGCATGCAGGCATCCGACATATTTCAACTAGGTGTAGATATCGCGCAATTGGGTCTAGACCAAAGAAAAGTAAATGTTCTAGCACGGGAAGTAGCACCAAAACTAGGATTCAAAAAACCAATAGCCGTGCACCACCACATGCTTATGGGCTTAGCTCAGCCAAAAACAGATTTGAAAGGTGCTGATGGTGCAATTGCAAAAAAGATGTCAAAATCAAACCCTGACACAGCAATATTTATGACCGACAGCGTTGAAGAAGTAAACCGAAAATTCAAAAAAGCATACTGCCCGGAAGGAATTGCAGATGACAACCCTGTTTTGGAATACTGTAAATACATAATATTTGAACTTATAGATGAATTTAAAATCGAGCGCCCTGAAAAATACGGCGGCAATGCTTCATACAAAAAATACAAAGAGCTTGAAAGTGCATTCTTAAAAAAAGAAATACACCCAATGGATTTGAAAACAGCCGCAGCAAAATACATAAACCAACTAATGGAACCAACAAGAAAACACTTTAAAACCAACAAAACCGCAAAAAAACTCCTAGAGACTATTGAATCTTACGCTAAATAACATATAATAACATATATTAATGCGTATGTATATGGATTTATTATGAAATATGTTTTAATCGGTATAATTCTATTTTTTTCTTTAATTAATCCTATTCATGCCGCATTTTATGAAGATATTCGCTCTGGTACTGTTAAAAATATTTCTGATGATTTTTTGTATTTGAACAATCAAAAAATAACATTATCTGCAGAAGTTTTAACTTATATCAAAGAAGGGGATTTAATAACTTATGGTTCTCCTGAACCTATTGTATTAGTATATGAAAACAATAAAATAAGATATGGCTATGGAAATCTATTCTATTCATCTAATAAACTAGAATTAATTAATGGTGTAAGTTTAGAGATTATAAAAACTGAAAAATTAATAGATAAAACTAATTCTGGTATGTTTTATGTTAAAACTTATTTTAATATCTCTGACGGAGAAGAAACAATTGAATATTTATTAAATCCTGGAGAATATACTCATGTTTTTAATTTAACTATTGGTGTTCATCGTGCTGAAAAATCAGATGGTTTTTATGATGGGCCACAACATTGGTATGTTTATGAAGTAAGAACTGATAATTCTCAAATAATCGAACTTGAATATGTTGAACCAAAATTAGATATCTATAAAATAAATGAATTTAAGTCTGTTAATCCAAATACCTTTTTTCGTAGCACTATTTATCTGTTGGGTGTAATATTTATAATTATTTATTTTATTGCAAAACGAATTAAAAAGAAATAATCTTGAATTTTATAACAATTCAAATCCCAAAAACGCGTTTCGCGTTTTTGAGCGTTGCTTCAAGAACTTGCGCCGTTGTTATCTTTCTAATCTGTGCTATTTTTTCCGCCGCAGCTTCCGTGTTCCACGGAACATTACGCTCACCGTTAAGCCATAAATAAGGTGCATCCGTTTCAAGTAACATTCTATCTAATGGACAATCCCTTGCAATTTTTCGCGTCCCCTTAGAACGCATGATAACAGTTGATACCGAAATATAAAAACCAAGAGCAAGTGCGCGTGAAAGCTCATCTAAATTCCCTGAAAAGCAATG
>WSZW01000017.1 GCA_013139905.1 archaeon | reverse complement strand
CTGCTCTTGCTGCAATTTGTTCAAAGTCGCCTTTAATCCAGATTCTTCCGTTTTGTCCAACAGAGATGAAGCATTTTGTTTTGTCCTTGATCATGCCAATCATAGATCCTTGTTTTCCAATAAGTCTTGGAACTTTATTAGGGGTTATGTTTGTAAGAAGTCCGCCTTTAAGTTTTCTTGCTTTAGGGTCTTTTGTGCTTACATTTACAAATTTTGTTTTCGTAACGCCGCTAACAACACAGAATAATAAATCGCCAATGTCATAGTATTTTGTTAAATCGCCGTTTCTCTCAACGAATTCTCGAACATCATTTGTGGACATCATAGCGTCGTATGGTCCGCCAACATCAATTGACCAATTGGAAAAACCAATGTCGGTTACTTCTGCGATAACATAATCGCGAGGTTGTGGGTTGTATATCCCGCTAAGTGCATTTACGGATATTACACTTCCGGAAGTTCTTGAAATACCAACAATCTTTGAGATTATTTTGCTTCCTTCTCGAAATGCTCCAGTACCCGGTAATACTTCCATGCTATCTGCAAGTACGCATCCAGGATATACAATTGTTTGTTTTGGAGTATTTTGTTTTTCTGTTTTTGGTTTAGTATCTGTTGCTTTAACAGATTCATCATTTGTATTTTCTATTTTTGTTTTTGTAATTTTGTGATCCATTTATTCACCTTTAAATTAATTATTTTTTTGAGATTTAA
The DNA here is from genome assembly GCA_013139905.1 of archaeon. Taxonomy (GTDB): domain Archaea; phylum EX4484-52; class EX4484-52; order EX4484-52; family B79-G9; genus GLR112. The sequence goes on along the minus strand of WSZW01000017.1, from coordinate 14,953 downwards.
GGGAAATTGAATATAAATAATTCGTTTTGATATTTCGTATATATTTAGTATCGATATGTTATTTGTTATTGCTATAACGCCTTTTCCCTTAAAAAGGTTTTTAAAAATCTTATGCGATTTTAGAATGTACCTCTTATATGTCTCTTTATTATACACACTTAAATGGGTGGATAACTTTATAAAGAGGTATGGTATTTATAGATTGCTAAAACGTACAAATGTATTTGATATCCATATAATCAAATAATTCCTGCAAAAAATGCAATTAATGCTACAATCATTCCGATTTTCTCGAATTTCTGCATTTCGGATGCATGTTCTTTTGGGTTATTAATCATACGGTATGCTGAATATGCAAAAAGCATGTCTGCAACGGCAATCAGGTATAAATAATATTCATTCATATAGGGAGCCGGAAGTACACTGATTAGAATCGTAACAAAAAGAAGAACGGCAGAAATAGTTCCTGCTGTTCTATCATCATAATAAGTTGCAAGTGTGGTCTTTTTGTATTTGTCGCCATCTACATCCTCTATATCTTTGGTAATTTCACGCGCAACATTGCTTAAGAATGCAAGAATCGCCAAGATGCCCAATACGTTTAAAGATGTGATATTTGCAACAACTCCGCCAAAAAGGAATGCAGAACCAACAAAATAACCAACAAAAAGACTACCATATGGTGTCTTTTCTTTTATTTTAGAGTAAAGATATACGAAGAAAATATTTACCCAAACAATTATCATTGCGTACGGATTTAATAACGTGCTTAAACCACCGGCAATTAAGAAAAATGCAATTGCAAGATTATATGCTGTTTTTTCTGAAATTTTGCCGCTTGGAATTGGTCTGTTTGGACGATTTATCTTGTCAACTTCAACATCAAAATAATCATTTATGACGTTTCCGCCGGAAAAAATAAGAAATGTTATAATAATTGCAATAATAACATCAAGATATATGATTGTCATTCCTGTTGATGCATAACCAATATACGCACTAAGTAATACGGTAAATACAATCATAAGGCAATTAAGCGGCCTTATAATATCAATATAAGGATTCATTTTAACGCCGACCCATAAATTACGATGCACTTTTTGATTGTTTGTGTTTTAAACGTAATGATTTAGAATTACAATTTCTACATTTTGCCTTTTTTAAATTACCGGATCTTATTTTCGTATTACATTTCATACAAACATAAACGTTTGTAAATACACGACCATCTACTGCTTCATTTCTTGCTTTTGCGATACATATCACCTTTTTTAAGAATTATAAATTTTATGTGTTATTTTTTCTACTCGTTGTCATTTAAATATTTATTTGTTAGATAAAACAACTATCTTAACTATTCGAAGATACTTTTATAAATATAATAGTTGCTTTTTAGTTTAATCGGAAATCGTATTGAAGATAAATAATATGTCTGCAATTTATAGCATTGTGGCAAAAAGAATTTTTCTTTGATAGAACTATAACTATTTATACATTTTAAACGTCTATATTTCCGGAAATAGCGGCTTGATATACAGGTTCTAATTTTTCTAGATGTTCGCCAAGTATTGTTTTAAATTTATCAAATGAAGATTTATCGGATATTCTTAACATACATGTTGTTTGTTCAGTTGGATATTGTATGTCCCTTGGTGTGCGTATTGTTAATTTTAAGTATTTTGTACTTCCGTCACCATCATGAGCAACATCATATCTTTTTGCGTGTGCTTTGCTATCATCATTCCATTTTACATTTAAGTGTGTATCATCTAATTTAGAAGAATAATCAAGAGATTCGAGATATTCTACCCCGTATTGATGTGTAGCAAATTTACGGAATGCATCTACAATTGGTGTGTTTTCGTTTAAATCTGCATCATCAAAATATGTTTTTAAACCTTTTAAGGTTTCATAAACGATACTGATTTCATCATTAACTTGGTCGATTGTTTTTCCTTCGGCAGAAACCCGTGTTGTTATATCGGGTAAATCTATACCTTTTGTAGTATAGCGAAGAGACGTTACGGGTCCTGTGACATTTAAAGAAGACCAATTACCAACATCACGGTTAGTTACATCATTATCTGTTGCTTTTTTAAAAAGAATTGCTTTATTTTCTAAATCCGTAATATCATATTTAGATTTGAATTCTAGTGTTCTTCCGATCCCACATTTTACATTAGAAGTTTCTTTAGAAAAATTTTGTGGTGTGTTAGATTCTTTACCCGTCAATATATTCCAGTATTCTATCAGTGCAGAACCAGTTTCCATTTCTTCTAGAGATAATGTTTTAGACATATTAAAATATTGCGAGAGATTGTTTATATATCTTATGGTGATAACTATCATAAACAAGCAAAAGATAATATTTTAAAATTTAAACAGATGCTCAATAATAAAATTTTTAATATTAATTGTGAGCTTAGAGAACTAATAATTAAAGATATTGGTGCTTTGAAGCTTTAAATAAATTATAAAATTATGGGTGATTTTATGACAAATATAAAAAAATTAAAGAAATTACTTATGGATAACGCAAATAATTGAAAATTAAAAAAAGCAATTTATTCTAATGAATAACAAAAAAAGAAAAATAGTGGTCCCGGCGAGAGTCGGACTCGCGACCTCTGGCTATCTCAGACCTTTTTTGGTTGAAGCAACACAGGCAATACCTGCGCGTCATATAAGACCAGCGCTCTAACCAGCTGAGCCACGGGACCATCCGTGCAAATTATTTTTGTTAACTTAGGTTTTAAAATATTCACTAACAAAATATATAACATCTAAGTAGTTTAGTTTTAAAAAACTAGTGGTAAATATGCAGGCACAACGAGCAATAGTGGCAGAATTATTGACTGCCTTTAAGGATAATGAATACGAAGTCATGCAGTTTGACCGTTCTTGTTTTGATATTTGCGCTAAAAACATCAAAAGAACTGTTCTTCTTAAGGTTTTGGTAAATATTGATAGTTTTACTGAAAATCAGGCAAATGATTTGGCGAAAATGGCAAACGCCATGGATGCAAGTGCCGCTCTTGTTGGTTTGCATGGGCGTAATTTTATTATGAAGGATAATTTTGTTTATGAGAGATATAATATTCCATCAATGAATCCACAAACATTTAGTATGGCTCTTGACAACTTTTTTCCTGCGGTATTTTCCAAAAAAGGAAAGCCGGTTGTTCGCGTAAATTCAGATGAGCTTAATCGACTACGACAGGAAAATAAATTGAGTTATAAGGATTTGGGCGAAAAAGTAAATGCATCCAAAAAAACAATGTACGTTATAGAAAAAAGCGGCATTGCGAGTGAAGAAATATCAAATAAACTAGAATCGTTTTTTGATACAATCATATCCAATACAATTGATATTTTTGATTGGAATCTGCCTACAGAAAAACGAGATGATTTAACACAGTACGAACAATCTTTTGTAGACAAGACTCACAATTTTGGACTTGAAAGTATAATTTTGCGAAATGCACCCGTAAATATGATAACTATTTCAAAAAACAAGATGGTTATGGGGGATTGGGATAAAAGTATTTCTAAACAAAAGGCTCAGATGATGAAAGATTTGGCGGAGTTTTGCTCATCATATAATATGCTGATAACAGACAAGCAAGACCAAACAAAATATTTTGAAGACATACCGATTGTGTCTCTTTTAGAATTATCGGAGATAAAAACAGAAAGACAATTCATAAAAATGATAATTAAACGTGGTTAATATGAATGTTATAGATACCAAATACATTGAAGTAGAAGATACGGACGGACCTACAACATCATTAGTCAAAATAAAATATACAGAAATAACCGGAGAAAAAGACGGACCTAAATTATTTGTAATTGCGGGAATTCATGGAGATGAACTTACGGGCGTTGAAGTAATACGTCAATTGATAAAATATTTTTCAAAAAAAGATATCACAGGTAAATTGACATTAGTTCCTGTTGCAAACCCAATTGCATTTGCGGCTAGGCAAAGATGCACCATACAAGATAATAAGGATTTAAATCGATATTTTCCAGGGAATCCCAAAGGCACAATAACAGAAAAAATAGCGTATGAAATAACTGAAAAAATAATAAAACCAAACGATTACGGTATTGATTTACATACCGGACCAAAAGGACGAATGCTTTTACCCCACACACGAATTGTGTCTGATGAATCAAATAAAATCAAGGCATTGTCCAAACTTTTCGGAACGTTGATATCTATGACTCGCGAACCTTTGGAAAATACACTGGCGATATCCGCAAAGGCTGTTAAAACACATACAATTGCAGTTGAGCTTGGTGAAGGAGAGAGATTAGATAATTATTTCATAAAAGCAGGGTTTTTTGGTGTTTTAAATATTGCAAAATATTTAGGCATATTGGATGGTCGTGCATACGTGCTTAAAGATCAATATATATTAAATGAGAGAAATAATATCGTATCTAAATGCACTGGACTTTTTTATCCGCGAATCGCTATTGGGGATGTGGTTCATAAAGGGCAGCAAATTGCGGAAATTTACGATCCGCAAAAAGATATGATTGAAAATATAACGGCCGAGAAAAGCGGTATTGTTCTTGCTTTGCAAACTGATGCTGTGGCTGTTATGGGGACTACGATAATAAGTACACTAACACTTGCAAATTGTGGATTGAATAGTGTATCTTTAATTCAAAAGAAATGTGTTATTTATCATACGAAAAACCCGCGCGATTTGTTGCTTAATATTTGGGAATAAAGAATTTATGGGTTTTAATGATTTATATGATAAACTCATCACAGACAAAACTTGGTTGTGGCGCGTTAATAATAAACAATAAAAATGAAATATTGCTTCTTCAAAGACCGTATGCGCATACAAATGAGCCCGGGTTTTGGACTAGACCTGGTAGAAAAATAGAAATCGGAGAGAGTCCAAAAGATGCAACTTTAAGAGAAGTTAAAGAATAAGTTGGTATAGATATAGAAATTATTAGACATTTAATTACTTTAGATATTACTGATTCACAAAATGTGTATTGGCAAATATATGGATATCTGGCAAAAATCATTGACGGCACTCCAAAAAATATGGAGCCTGAAAAACACATAGATATGAAATGGTTTTCACTTAACAATTTGCCTGAAAATATTAACGAATACACAAGAAATTCAATTGATGCGTATTTAGCGAGCAAATAAAATTATTTGAACGAATCATATAAAAACGTTTCGCATCTAAATTAAACGTATGTCTTCAGTTGATGAAAAAATTCAGGAAGTTCTGGACGAAATCGCTAAAACTCCGTCGAACAAAGCGACACAGGGTCATTTGGGTAAACTTAAGACTAAACTTTCTAAATTACAAGAACAAAAAGATTTGGAAAAGTCGAAAAAATCAGGTACCTCTGACCACGGTTATTCTGTAAAAAAAACAGGCGATGCGAGTTGTGTTTTTGTTGGTTTTCCGTCTGTTGGTAAATCGACACTTCTAAATAAAATTACTAATGCGGAATCCCGTGTTGGGGCTTATGCATTTACAACGCTTACGGTAGTTCCCGGTGTTCTTGATTATGGTGGGGCAAAAATACAAGTATTGGATATTCCCGGCATCATAGAGGATGCAGCATCGGGAAAAGGGCGTGGACGAGAAATTTTATCGGTTGCAAGGATTGCGGATACTGTAATTATTATGACTGATGTCAAACGACCGGAATGTATTGATACACTAAAAAAAGAATTGTATAAAATTGGGCTTCGTCTAAATCAAAATCCACCTGATGTGACCATTAAGAAAAAAGACCGTGGCGGAATTATGATTCGTTCAACCGCAAAACAAGAGCTCACACAGGAGACAATGAAAGGCATATTCAACGAAATGGGGGTAATTAATGCAGATGTTATCTTGCGTGAAAAACTATCAATAGAGCGCCTTATTGATGCTATATCTAAAAACAGATTATATGTTCCTATGATTGTTCTTCTAAATAAGATTGATACAATTTCAAAAGAAGAACTGTCAGTCATAACATCAAAAATTAAAGATCCGTTCATTGCAATTTCTGCTGAGATGAATGAAAATTTAGATAAATTTAAACAAGAATTATTTGAAAAAATGGGGCTTCTTAGGATATATATGAAACAGCCGGGAAAGCCGACAGATTTTAAAGAACCATTAATTATCAAGAAAGATTCAACTGTGATGGATGTTGCAAGAAAGATACACAAGGATTTTGCAAAGTATTTGATTTATTCTAAGATAACAGGCAAAAGTGCTAAATTTGACGGACAGAAACTTGGCGGAGATCATATTTTACTGGACAAAGATATTGTCGAGATGTTTTTTCAGAAATAAAACTAAAATACTCGTCTTTTCTTTGCATTTCTTGAGCGCGCCTTAAAAACAGTTCTTTGTTTTTGACCCTTATCTTTCTCGTGACGATTAGGATTTTCTTTTTTATCTTTTGCAGAAAATTTATCAACCACTAAATTATTAACAACTGAATAAATATTTGTTTTTGGGGTAATATTTACAAAATTTAAATCAGAATCATACAAAACAAGTTCTTGTTCTTTTTCAGAAAATAATTGTTCTGATGCGGTCAAAAATAATTTTCCCGAATCGGTAAGATTTCTATTTGATGTAGATATAGTATTTCTATAAACTTCATCTAATTTAGATGCAAGTGGTTTACTTTCAGATTCGCCAATCTTAAGTTTATCAATAAATACCTCAGTAAGAGTTTCATTGCGTGATCGAGTACCTACAGTATTTTTATTATTAATAGCAACGAATTGAGCATAAACTGTTTCAGGTGAAGGGATAAGTTCTTTTTTAGCGGTTACCATACCAACACGATACGCAGTTTCACCTATTTTAACATAAATGGCACCGTCAAACCCTTCGAGCGTGTGTTGTTCGGAGTATAATACGGGTCGTTCAGTTCCCGTATTATCAATTAAAATATTTGATAAAACATCAATAGGTTCACCATTATCATTTTTAAACTCTGGAATTTCAGAAGATTTTAATTTATCAAATTCTTTAAGAATATCATCTTGAAAATCATATAAATTTTCTGTAGATCCAACTGGTTTTTGTGGAATATTATTAGGTTGTTGTTTGGCCTCATTAACTTCGCTACTTGTTTTATCCATACCTGTTTGAATGGACAACTTGCCTGCATCTGTGATTTTACAAGCACGCTTATATTGATTTAAACTTTCTGAAGTTTTATATATTTCAACAAGTCCTTTATTTTTAAGATCTCTTACGGCATTTTTTACGGTGAGAACTTTAGATTTGCTCACTTTTTTTCTAGAATTTCCATAATATATCTGTGATGCTATATATCCGCAATGATATACTATCATTTTTTCTTCTAATTGACTTATTTTATTAAGAACATCTATTTCTATTTTTGATAGACGTGCATCGTATAACTCGGGTGTAATTTGAGTATCGGAATCATTACCAACAGGGGATTGATTGGTTGATGTATCCACAACAGTTATTAGCTCGACAGGATTCGAAACATCTTGATAGTCTGCAGATTTCAGTATAGGAGAATTATTAGAATAAAACTCATCCCGAATAGAATATAAACGCGGATCATCATGACCTAAAATATACGCTACTAACTTTTCGCCATTGGGTGTTATAAACCCATCATCAGTAACAAGATTTCGTTTTGTTAATATATCCGGTATGGGATTTCCATTGTTTGAACCCACAGCCACATTATATAGATGTTGAAGAACTGGATTTATCGCACCATCTAATTCTAAAAAAATTTGTGGTTGCATTCCTTTTTTACCCGTACCAAGTTTAATACAAGAACCGTTGTTTGCAGTATCACAAACAGATAAATCATAAAGATTGCCAGATTTACTCATAAAAAATCACGAATATTAATGACTGTTAAATACTTATATATCTTTACTCATCAACAGTACACAAAAAATCAAAATAAAATTAAAACTAAAAAATATTATTTTGTTATACTTGTACGCATAAAAGCACCAAAAAAAAGAATTATCAACACACCAACAAAACCAATACCCGGTGTTTGAACTATAATATTACCATTCATTGAATGTATTATATTAATTTTTGTTGTTTTTCTTGTTTTTAAGTTTATTGTTTGAGAATCTGCGTCGATAATTAAATTATAGGTTCCGGTTTTACCACCAAAAATAATTATAGGGACATATAGTTCTTTTCCGGCAGCAATTGTAATTGTTATTTTATTATTTGTAAAACTTTCTTTTTCGTTTTCAAAATAAGACATATATTGTAATTTTTTTGGATCGCCATATAACGTTAAATTTATTGTTTCAGGAATTTTATGGTTGTTTTTTATATGAATGAAAATTCTTTTTTTAGAATCTAGATTTATTTGTATTTTTTCAGCGATATTTCCATCAGAGATAATTTCTATTTCCGGAGGGCTTAATGTTGCACAATATGCGAAACCCATACAATATCCCGAAGCACAATCGTTTGAATTATAACAACTACAGCCTTCTTTGTTTTTAACTATATAAGTTCCAGTATTGCTTGTATTTCTATTGCCTGCCACATCTTCTGCACTTGATGTATATGTTTGAAGTTTGTTAACCACGCATTCGGGGAGTTGAATTTTGCAAGTTGTTTCAGGAGCATAAACAATACACTCACCAAAAATGGTATTTAATTTACTTGTATTACAACCCGAAGTTGCATCACTACAAATTAATTCAAATATTGCATTTTTGGAAGATTCATAATATTCATTAGTGTTTATATTTAATTGAGGTGTGTCTGTATCGATTAATATTTCTAAACCGTGCGTTGGAGAACTCAGTATAATAAAAAAGAACAATACTGCATTAATTTTTCGCATACCAAGCCACCACTATTATTTTTTTAAATCTTCGGGCACTTTGATATGATTTTTTTCAAGAAATTTATTCAAACTATCTAAGTTATTAGATATAAGTTCTTTTGATGGATTTCCTATTTGTTTCATATTTTTTGTGTTAAGAGCACCTATGCGATAATTTCCTGAGGTATCAACTGCAATTGTTGAAAAATTATATTGTCCTGATTGTGAAAATTTTAGTTGTGTATTTTTTTTATAATCATAATCTTTTTGAGTTTTTCCACCATCCATACTATATTGAACTACGGATAATTCTTTATCATCAGTTGCAAGTATTGTTATTGTAACATTACTTATGAACCAACCATTTTCACCCATTGTTCCAGTTACATTATAAGATATTTCTGGAGCGATATTATCGTCAAATGTCAATCCTGTCCCGCCAGATCCGCCACTGGAACCCCCACTAGAACTACCTCCAACAGTATTGAAAATATTACCGGTATCTTTTATAACTTCAGGAATTATTGGATTAGAAATTACAGTTTTATCTTCGGGTGTTTGAATTGGGGTTATTTCGGGTTTTATGTATTCATCTGCACCCATTAACCAACCGGCTACGGTTAGTAATGTACCTACTGTTTGTATGTAATCCGTCTTTAGTGAAGATAAAGATGGATCGGATAAAATTAATGGCATTATAGAACCAAGAGATTCTGGTTTTACCAATTTATCTCGTTCTGTTTTACTTGCAGATAACCAATCAACTCCCGAAGTATACACTTTATTTGCTACATTTGTTTTAACAGAAATTACAGCATTATAGGTTGCCTTGGTTGCAGAAATAAGTTTAGAACCGGATGAACTACTCGAACTTGAACCGCTTGATGAAGATGAACTACTCGAACTTGTTGAACTTCTACTTGATGAACGTCTACTAGCTACGCTAGTATGTACTTTTGTGGTAACTTTTTTAACTGTAGTTGTTACTTTTTTAGTTACACTTTTAGTTACACTTTTTACGGTTGTAGATACACTTTTTACAGCTTTACTAAATGAACTTTTCACACTTTTAGCTTTACTACTCCACCAACCGGCATGTGCTTCTGTGGGCATAACTGATATTATAAATATAATACAAACAAATAAGGCTAAGATTTTTTTTATAACAATCACTCCAATAAACATCAAAATATTATTTAATATATAAATATTGAACGAATCAGTATATAAAATTATCGTATTTAAGATTTAATTAAAAAAAGCAACTACTACGAGCAAATAATAAACTGCATAAATCATTATAAAATATAATTATCTTAGATATATTCTTTTTAGATAATTTATGTACTATAGAAAATTATTCTTTTTTTATACTATAAAATTAAAAATTATATAAATACAACCGTCTGTTTTTTATGGTAAGAGCACCATAAAATAAATATGGTTTTAGAAAATGCAAATACAACAAATAAACAGCCGATAATATTTACAGACCTTGATGGAACATTATTAGACCATAAAACTTATTCTTTCAAATCAGCAATAAAAACATTAAACATAATTAAGAATCGAAAAATACCAATTGTTTTTTGTACGAGCAAAACCAGGGCGGAGATTGAAAAATATAGAACTATTTTAGACATTAAAGATCCGTTTATTTCAGAAAATGGCGGAGCTATTTATATACCAAAAGATTATTTTGATTTTGATTATTCTTTTGATAAAAAACTAAAAAATTATAATGTAGTTGAACTTGGAACACAAATTAAAGAGATATTAAAAGTCATAATTCTGTTAAAAGAAAAAGGATACGACATTAAAACTTTTTCTGAAATGACCGAAAAAGAAGTATCTAAAGACTGCGGACTTAATATTTTAGACGCGCGTCTTGCGAAATTAAGAGAATATGACGAAGTTTTCACAATTGTAAAAAAAGAACAGGAAAAAAACATCATAAAAACAATAAAAAATAATGGCTACAACGTAACGTCTGGTGGTAGATATCACCATGTTATGGGAAATAATGATAAAGGAAAAGCAGTAAAAATACTTACTGGACTTTTTAAAATAAAATATAAAAAAATAAAAACTATTGGTTTGGGTGATGGCAATAATGATTTGCCGATGTTAAAAACTGTGAATTGTGCCGTAATTGTGAAAAATTCCGCACACAATACATTAAAGGTTTCTTTTGATGTGTTGCGAACTAAAAAAGAAGGTTCTGCAGGTTGGAGTGATGCAATAAATAAAATAATCTAAAATAATATAAAAAACATTAGATGAGTTTTAATTTTACTAATTTATGATATGCTAGCATGAATTCGGCATGTCCCCAAGTCAAAGGTACAACCCAGTAAGCTGTGTCATTTTCAATAAAATCTTTAGTACGCATAACTTTTTTGGCTTCTTCACTACGTCCATTCTTATAATATCGACCTATTGTTTTTGCTTCGTTTTGCCAATTCAGAAATGATTCTTTTGTTGAAATGTGTTCTGGTATAAGTCCATTTTTGTTGTGTTTGATAAACCAATCAAAGTATTTTTTTGCGTTTTTAGGATTATTATCAAGAAAGTATTGTGCCATCCAACCAGTATACATACTGTAAGGACCATAACCCCCGTTATTTCTGCCCGGGCGTCCATATTTTTCTACGTGTCTTTTAATTCCGCCAAGATCTTTATCATATAATTTTTTTTCAATGTAATTTGCTGTTTTTTTAACTATTGGGTCGTCGGCAGGTAATAGTTCAAGAATATACATTCCTAATTCTGATATATCCGCATCAAAAATATTTACATTGTTAGTAAGTTTTATGAACCGCCCATCATGCACCAAACGCGTCATGATTCCGATTGCAAGTTCTTTTTCTATTTTTGCCCAGTGGCGCATATCTTCGGTTTTGTTGAGTAATTTTGCGATATTTACGGCAGCTTTAAAGCCACTGTATGCGCAGACATTTGCCCAAATTTCAAAGCCGGCTTCCATAGGCGGCCATTCATGTATTGAGTTCATGGAAAAGACTAGTTGTTCTTCTTTTATGTAATGCTCTTCTAAAAAACGCATGCCGAGATATACTTCATTCCAATGTTTTTTCAGAAATGAAATATCTTTTGTTTGTTCGTAATATTTATTTACCATGAAAAGAACAAGACCATTACAATCAACTTGAGACGGTCTATAACTTGCAGGTTTTCCATCTTGAGTATATCGTTGTGACCATTCACCGGTTTCATTTACCAGACTAAGAACAAATTCAAGTGTTTTTTTGGCTTTAGCTGTTTGGCCAATTTCGAGTAAAACGCGACTAATAAGCATGGTATCTCGTGGATACATGTAAGGATATCTTCTGTTTTTCGGGCTTGCAAGAATTGCTCCGTTTTTCGATGTTACAGAATCTATTACTTGCGCGCTTTTTACATAGATTTTTTTAAGCTCTTTTTTTTCGCTTTTGTTAAACATAGATATTCTTTTGAATTTTAATTGCATATATAGTTTTGCTATGATTTTGACTGTAGAACTTAACTACACAATAAAAATAGAATAAATTAATTGTTTTTATTTATACCTTTAATTATTTTTTTTATTTCACCTAATTCATTACGGATATTATTGTCAATATTGTTATTTACACAGTCCTGTGTTTGATTATCACAATTAGAACTTTTTTCATTAATTGAAGATTCAATTTTATTTTGTTTTTGCGATAAAATGTTATCAGCAATATGATTCCTAGAATTTGTTTTAATATTACCTGATATATTATTATCAGAATCCAATATATTTTTATTTGATATAATATTTGAGGAATTCATAACGGATTCTTTTTTAAGAAATAACGTTTTTATTTTTTGTAATTTTTTCGATAGAAAATTTTGATTATTTAATTTTTCTTTTTTTATACCTTCATCAAAAACAAATTCTTTATGCTTTTTTTTAACGCCCAAATATTCTCTGATTGTTTTTTTCTTATTCATATCATGTTCTACTATGATATCCGACATTTTCTTTTTTGCATTTTTTTTAAGTTTTTTTTCTTTTTTTATGCGTTCTTGTTCTTTCTTTTTTGCGCTTTCCAAATTTCTTAAATCCTTAAATTTTAATCGTTTCAAAAAATATTCTTCTTTTGTAAGTTTTGCAAGCTCACTTTTTATTTTCAAAAGCTTGTCTTCTTCTTGCGCCATTATTTTATTAAATGTCATTTCATTTAGTTGGCGCATAAAATATTTTTTTTCTGTTGCTTTTCTTGTATCGATTATTAATTTTTCACTCAAACGTAATTTTGTTATTCTATTTATTATCTTAATGTATGGATGCACAAAATATATTATAAAATATAACAAAAATAATGTTATGACTGCCATGCTCGTGAGTGTCCATCGATTTTCGTATATGAATTTTAGTGTATTAAGAGCCATGACTTCTTTTTGCGCTGAATTCAATAATATCGTGGCATCAGTTACGGATTTTTCAAGCATCTCACGATTGTCGTTTTTTATTGCAGTCATACCTGCGGTGATATGTAAATTAATCTGCATTGCTTTTTGTTTGAGTGATATAACATCGATACCTGCAGATTGAAGAGAATCTATATGCATAGTAAGTGCTCCATAATCAGTACGGTTTAACTTATTTAATACATCAATAATCGGATTTGGTTTTACGGAAATTATGAGTGTTCTTTTTTTGTTAAGTTCATAAATTTCATTATATATAAACAGATCAATTTCATATTTTTTAGGTATGATTGAAAGGTTTGTATAAATATTGATTGGAAAACTTTCATCTGCATTTATATCTAAAGTAAAATTGTCATTTAGACTTATATTAATAGGACTTTCACTAACATAAGTGTGTACTGTAAGAGGCAAATCACCCGTATTTGCAATTGTTCCTATTAGTGTATCACTAAAACCTTGTTCAATCTCACGTTCTATATTATTTATTGTATAATTAAAATTAGCGACCAACGTCTTGTTTTCTATTATATATTGTGGTGCGTATGGTGGTGATGTAGATGAAATACTGCTTCCACCACCGCCGCCGGGGTTATTTGTTAGAGAATCCATAGTTTTTATATATTTAATAACTTCGCCAGTATTGTTATTATCATCAGTTACATTTATTTTCAGTGGAATTATAGAACTGGCAATTGATGGTGCTTGTAGATCATTGAGCCGATAAGGACCACCCGGTAGATTGTAGATCATACTATAATTTTCACCATTATAATATACATAGACATTATCTAAGACCAATAATTCATTTCTAACATTGTAAAGCCATGCTTTTATTGTGGAGAGATAAGAATCTTGAAAGTATTCATCCTTAAAGGTATTATTAAATACAATTTTTAAATTTTTTGAAACATTGAATTCTATGTCCGTGTTATTGATATAATTGCCATTTTTAGTTGCATTTATAATACTTAATGTGTAGTTTCCATCAGTATCATTTGTAGCCACATAGTATGAATAGTCGTCATTATATATACGACCATCACGCTCAACGGTTTTGTTTTCGCCGGTTTTTGTTAGGTTTACAGTCCAGTTTGCATTATTTACAGCATTATTGTTTATGTCTAAAAGTGTAATTGTTACGGTTTCACCGCGATTGTATGTGCTGTATTCAATTGGCACGAAATGATATTCATCAGTTATATTAAATGTGTAAAGTATGCTGCTGGAATCTAAATTATCTCCAAGGTCATAAGCAGATATATTTACATAATATGTGCCCGTCATATTAAGATTTGTTGAATTAAGAACGATATCCCATATAGATTCTATATCGGATGTTCTTTCTGATCTGGTTATTGTTTTTAAAAATGAATTTTGCGGTCCAGTTATATTTGCTGTGGCATTAATTATGTATGTTTCCTCATCAGTTATGTTTGCATAAACTATGAGCAATCCTTCAAGATTGGTAATATTATAGTTAAATGAAATATTATTGACAGACGGAATAGTATCGTCCGAAAGAATTACTGTGAAATTTTGAGTCTTATTATTGTATATTTCATTAATTGTTGTTGAATTCACAATTACTGTTATGTTGGTGTATTCTTTACTATCGGCACCAGTTTTTGTTGTATTTACAGAC
>WSZW01000120.1 GCA_013139905.1 archaeon | reverse complement strand
AGTTGATATCTCATTTCCATCTACATATGCGTGTGCATTTGTGCCGTCAAAAGTTAATTTCACTCGGACATATGTATTTACTATGAAATCGGGTGCTTCTGAAATCTGAGTTTGTGTACCGTCATTCTTTGAGTAAAAATATCTCAAATCATTTTGTGTATATGTCTGTATTTGGAATGCATCTCCTGATGCACCTGCTTCATCAGACGTACCAAGAAGAATGTTATGTGATATATCTGTCATTTTAATATATGATTCATATATTATGTTAGATAAAAATGTAGTAGTATCATTATAATTAGCCGTTGCTGATCCATGGTATTGTACAAATGTATCTGTCCCAACTCCACCATCACTTAATCCTGGATTGCCATAATACATCCATATTATATCTGAACCAGGGTCTGTTATTGCATCTGATAGATTAACCCAAATATTAGCATAATTTGAATCAACTTTTGATTCAATCCAATACGCTATTTCACTATCTGATGCATTTGTAAATCTGATATCATCAAAGTCTGCTTGCATTTCAGATTCATACGAAATGTTTAGTTTAACTTGATAATCTGCTGGTGTTGATGTACCATTTGTTGTAATTGTAATTTGTTCTCTGTTTGAGAATGATGTATTCCAATAAGGGTCAAGAATATAAGTAGTTGAACTCCCGAATGTATGACCACTTGGCTTAATCACAACATCATATTTATAAGAATGTTCTCCGACTTGCGGAGGTGCATCAACGAGTATACGTATTTGATATTCCACACCTGCTGAAATTGGTTGTTCTTTAACGTAATACCATTTATTTTTCCCATCATAATCGTTGTGTAATGATTCTGGAAGTACACTAAATTTATTAGTGATGTCTACATAGTTTTCGATGCGTGAGTGTTCAGTGTGCCAATAAATCGTGTAATTATTTCCTTCTATATTATCGTACGAATTAAAAGAAATATTCGATGAAATTCTAATCGTTCCATTTATATTTAAATTGTCATCATATGTAAAAATATCATGATCTATAATTCTTTGGTGAGTATTATAAGAATTTCCATAGTCTAATGGTTCACCTGAATAATTGTTGTGAATGATGACATTAAAAAACACTTGTTCATGATTTGTATTCCATTCAACAACATGTGGATTATAAAATTCTGCTTTTTTTGGTTTGAGATGAGTTGTATCAAAACCAAGTGCGAGGTCGATTGGCCCTGTATATTGCTTTGCAGTGAAATTTAAATATGTCCAACCGGAACCATGAAGTTCTGCTGGTGCCATAATAAATGCATTGTCATCATTGATGTATGCATATTTTCCATCTAGTGTTATTGCATATTCACCGGGGTCTGTGTGTGGTAAATCTTCTGTTGGAGTTGCGTTCACTATTGTTAAAATGCTTATGAACAACAATAGGAACACAATTAAAATTGGTAATTTATTTTTCATACTTAAACCTCGAATTTGCGAATTCAATCACCTATCTCAGCAGATGTTGTTGGTAAAAATAAAGCACATACTACTAAGAATAAAAAAACGATTATTTTAAATTTCATTGTAGTTTATCTGTGTTTAAAATATAAAAAATCATTGGTGTTTATATTCATTGTCATCGCTTGACTTGAGCATTTTGTTTATTACGATTTTGATGGCTCTGGTTATTAAGTCTGGATACAACCAAATTAACCATACTAAATTCTTAAATTCATTTTTGTTTGATGCTTTATCATGTGGATAGTGATAAACACTGTCTCGTGGAAGTCCTTTTAATTTATATCCTGCCTTTTGTGCTCTTATCAACCATTCAGTTTCTTCTCCATGTCTAACTTCCTTTAGTGGTCCTATTGTTTCAAATACAGACCTATGGAAAAACATAAATCTACTGATAAGCCATGGTGAGGGCGCATAACCTTGTAAACCAACTACACTTTTTTTATCTGCTAATTGTAACACGAAATCCAAAAACACTTTATTGAATTTTATATCATCGTCTGCAAAGGCAATCCATTCTGTTTTAGATTGATACACACCTTCGTTCCTTGCTTTGCCCTGGGTATAATCATCCCTTACAATTACTTTGCATTCTTGTGGGATTGAAGCAAGTGTTCTTACTTCTTCTTTTGCTGTAGGAATCACAAATGTGATGTCGTTTAATTTTATTTCCATAAAATCACTTACTAATTTTTTCATCAATTTTATCAAGTCGTTCCAGTATTAATTTTACATCATCTTTTAAAGGATTAGTATGTTTATATGCTTGTATGTTTTGAAAAACAACACTTGATGGAAGTATCACAACATACTCAATTACCATAGCAACACACACCATTAGAACAGTGGTTGCTATAAATGTTAAAAAAGAAATTGGTATAAAATCACGAATTGTGGTATAATATGCAGTTACAATTAATAAGAAAAAATTAATTACAGTTATGTAAAATGATGTTCTACCAAACAATTCTTTTATGGCTCCTATATACTGCCCGGTATCTTGTTGAGATGGAATATACTTTATCATTCGTTCAGACATTTTTTATATACCTCAAGTGTTTGTTCTGCTGTCCGATCCCATGTGAATTTTGAAGCCTGTTCAGTTCCATTTTTTACCCAGAGTTTTAAAGTGTTTTTACTGGATAGCAGGGTATCAATTACATCACAATACCTATCCACGTCGTTTGAACTAACCAGTACGCCGCCGTTCCCCACGACTTCTGGGAGTGAGGCACCATTGGAACTCACAACAGGACAACCACACGACATGGCTTCTAAAACAGGCAATCCAAAACCTTCATATTCACTGGTGTGCAAGAACAGATCACATGCACTGTAAAGATATGGCATTTCTATTTCAGGGACAAAACCTAAATTCAATATATTTTCGTTCTGGATTGTTGTACCATATCCTATCTTTACAAATTCATATTCCGGTAGTCGGTCAATTATACGATTTAAGGTTTTTACATTTTTCCATGGTTTATTGCTGCTATTTACCAATATGCGTTTTTTATCACCTGTTAATCCAATACGTGTGCATGAATTAAGTTTGCAATGTGGGTGGTATGCATCAGAGACTCCCAGCGGGACGACGTGTATTTTGTCTTCGGTGATATTCAAGTAACTGATCAGATCTTGTTTTGTATATTCAGAATCGACTATAATCTTATCTGCTTTGTTGATCGATGCTTCTATGAGATACCACATGTGTTTTATTTTCTGTGGAATCGAATAATAGAATTTTGGGATTAGATCGTGCACGGTTAGCACAAAACGATATGGTTTTTTTATCAGTGCAAGTGGCGCCAGGTTCTGGAAAGTGGCATGAACTATGTCTGAGTCATGCTCTTCAAATTCATCGAAAAAGATGTTGCGGTTGTGTCTTTGAACTTGTTGACATTGCACATCACTGATACCAGACATGTGATTATACAACTCAGTCTCATATCGCTTTATACCTGATATCTCATCAGATTCGTTGAAGTAGTTCCAGTGTACGATTTTCATTTTAAGCTCCATATTAATGAACATATCTCTTTTTTGAATACACTATAATCAAATTTATGTGCTTGTTTCTTGCACTTAAATGAGTATCTTTCAGGGTCATATGACAGTGTTTTAACGGCCCGAACTATGTCGTTTACATTTGGTGTGACTAGTATGCCGGTGATCCCGTCCACAA
>WSZW01000022.1 GCA_013139905.1 archaeon | reverse complement strand
GAAATTAATTAAAGATAATAATCTTACTAAAGATGATATTCTTAAATTAGATGTGAGTAAAAAGATAATATCTCAAGATCATGTTTTAGAGTATATACAAAACAAAAATAATAGTTCTGATATTATTATATCTAATAATAACAACAATATTAGTAATAATATTAATAATAACAATAATGTTAATGATAATAATTCTACCGAATTTAAAACTAAAAAAAAATCTATTAATATTGATTTAATTAGTGATTCTAATATTGATTATAATTATAATCAAATTACTAAAACTAAGAGAATTACTGCTAAAGATTATGATTATAATGTGGAAATATTAAAAGATTATGAAATTGAATCACGAGAGAGAAATGTTAAGTCTTTTGTTAAATATTTTAATTCCAGATATGAAACTTTTAAAAAAATGATATTGATGCGTCCTGAAATGAAAAATGTTGTTTCTCTTAGTCGTTTTAATAAATCTAGTAATGAACGAAATGTAGCTATAATTGGAATGGTAAAAAATATTATAATTTCTAAAAATAATAATTTTTTAATTGAAGTTGAAGATAAAACCGGAAGTATGATGGTTCTTGTAAAGCAAGGATCTAATATTGGTGAAGAAAAAGTACTTATGGACGAAGTTCTTGGTTTTGTTGGTGGGGTTTCTCATAATTATTTTTTTGCTGAGAAAATTATTTGGGCCGATTTACCAATAATTAATAATATGAATAAAATTAAAGATCCTCTAAGTGCTGTTTTTATTTCTGATATTCATTTAGGCAGTAATAAGTATTTGACATCTATTGAAGATAAATTTATTAAATGGATCAATTCTGGTGAAAATTCGTCTCAAAATGTAAAATATTTATTTATTTCCGGAGATGTTGTTGATGGTATTGGAATATATCCATCACAAGAAAATGATCTTTTTGAAACTGATATATATAAACAGTATAATATGTTTGAAGAGTTTGTTGAAAAAATACCAGAACATATACAAATACAAATATGTCCAGGCAATCACGATGCGGTTCGTGGCGCAGAGCCCCAACCAGCCTTTACGTCTAATTTATTACCAACAATTCATGCGTTTAAAAATGTAAATCTTTTCAATAATCCTTCTACTTCTAAAATACATAATATTGATGAACAGGAGGGATTAAATGTTTTAATGTATCATGGATATAGTTTTACTCGTCTTATTGATGCGCTTCCTCATTTACGTGTTCATGGCATTGGGCAACCACAATATGTTATGAAAGATGTTCTTATGAGACGTCATTTAGCACCACTTGTTGGAGCTACGATTGTGGCACCAGACCAGGAAGATAATTTAGCAATTGAATCTAAACCAGATATTTTTGTGAGTGGAGATCTTCATAGTCATACGGCTGAGGTATATAAAGGTGTGAATATTATATCTGCAAGTACTTTTCAAGGACAGACATCTTTTATGGATAGAGTAGGTCATATTGCAAATCCCGGTAAGGTAACATTATTAGAATTAAATACTCGTAAATATAAGGTTTTTGATTTTTGGAATGGTAAGAATCCTTAAACAAATATATAAAATAAATATGATATATGATATTTAGTGTGTTTAATCGTTAAATATAATTAGTATTTATGTATGTTTGATAATTAAACAATCAATAAATAAATATGATAAAAAAAGGTGAGTGTTATGGATATTACATCAATTATGTTTTTGATAAATGCTAAAAAAACAGTATTAGAAGAAAAATTGAAGAATGACGAGCGCATTGAAGAATTTGAGATGGAAGAGCTTGATAAAAATGATCAAAGAAAAGATGTGATGATTATTTTAAAGACGCCAATTAATCATAAATATTTAACAGAAATGTTATTATCTATTGTTGATGGTGTTGAAGAAAAAGCAATAAATGTTGAATGATGGA
Organism: archaeon; assembly: GCA_013139905.1. Taxonomy (GTDB): domain Archaea; phylum EX4484-52; class EX4484-52; order EX4484-52; family B79-G9; genus GLR112. The sequence goes on along the minus strand of WSZW01000022.1, from coordinate 1,337 downwards.
TTAAGTTTCATCTATTTTTTTATTTTGTTTTTGTATTATATTTGTAAATTATATTGTTTAAATTTTGTTTTTGTGTTTAAAAACCGTTAATTATATAAATGACGGTGGTTATATAAGTATAACTATTCTGGAAATACTTGGGCTCGGATGGGTGGAAGATATGTATTTCTGTTTGAATTTTTTTTCAAACATTGACTTCCTCCCTGCCGGGATTAATTTTTTAATAATTTATCGGTATTAAATTTGATTATTTTTAATGTGAGTATTTGTATGTATTGTTATGTTTTTAAAATGAATTTTTGTATAGTATAAATTTATTTTTTTATTTATTCAATCATCGGTTAGTTGTATTTGGTTGTTTTTGATGAAATCTATTTCTTTTTCTAGTTTTGAGAATCTTTCAATTTCGTCGGCTGTATCTTCGTTAAGTTTTATTTCTCTGGGTATATTTTGAAGTTCGTTTATTGTATTTTTTATATTTTCAATATTTTCATAATTGTTGATTGAAAGTTTTCCAAATACGAGAAGTTCTTTTAATGTTTTTTCAATATTTTCGATGCGTGAATTTGTGATTGATGTTTCGTTATTTTCTGTTTTTATTTGTGGTGTGTTTGGATTATTGGGTTTGTTTTTATTATTTATTTTTTCTTTTAGTTCAAAATAATCTTCATCTAATATATTTATTGAATTTTCCAGCAATTCGATTTTATTTAGTATTGTTTTTTTGAACGTGTCTAAGTCTTCTCTGATTGAATCAATACTTCTTTTAAGTGGTTGATTGTTATTATCCATAATTATTTGTGGTGGATTTGTTATGTTGTTGGATATATTATTTTTATCTTTTTTTTGAAACATACAAATTATATGGTGTTTGTCTTAATTAAATTTTTCTTAACGGTACACTACAACAAAAGTGTTTTTATTACTTCTCATCTAATGAAAGTTATATCTCTTATAAATTAATTGGTGTTTTTTTGGAAATTGACGATGAGACTAAAGAATATTTTGAATATATTGATAAGATAATTATTAAGGCTTATGATATTGCAGGCAAAGCAAGAGATAAAGGGTTTGATCCTGAAAAAAGGGTTGATATTCCGGTTGCTGATGATTTGGCTGCGCGTGTTGAAGGATTACTATCAACAATAAATCAGGAGTATTTGGGTTGCGGGCTTAAAGAAGGAATACGAGTTTTAGAAGATAAATATGGTAAAAATGATGAAAAAGTAGCTTTGCTTGCGGGTTTAGATACGGCAAAACAAAAATATTTGAAATATGAAACTTTAGAAAAAGCGATTGATTCTGGTGTTCGAGTAGCGGTTGCATATCTTACGTTA
>WSZW01000165.1 GCA_013139905.1 archaeon | reverse complement strand
GAAGAGAAATTAGTTTATCCAAAAGATAAACTTTTGTTGGAATATCACTTTAGCGTTTATATTCACAAAAGTATGACTAGACATTTTTTTGTTTTTAAAAAGAAATAATCTATTTTTTTGCGTGATAATCGGTAAGATTTTATAATTAAGTTTTAATATGGTATTTTATGATATCACAAAATCAAAAAAAACTTCTTGAAAAACAGCATTATGGACTTGTTGGAAAACATTCGTCTGTGAAGATATGTGAATGGACAAAAAAATCCCTGCGTAATCAAGGGGTTTGTTATAAAGAGAAATTTTATGGTAAAATACACGGTATAAAAAGTCATGGCTGTTTGCAGATGACGCCAGCTACTTATTTTTGTCCTAACAGGTGCCTTTATTGCTGGAGGGCTACGGATAAAACCGAAGCAAATGATATGAATGGTGTAAAAGAGGATGAGCCGAGGACAATAGTTGATGGCGCTATTTTAGCGCAGCGAAAACAATTAACCGGTTTTAAAGGTTTTTCCGGAACCAATATGGTTAAATGGAAGGAAGCTCAAGATCCGACGAATGTTGCTATTTCTCTTACCGGCGAGCCAACTGCGTATTCTAAAATTTCTGATTTGATTACGGAATATAAACGACGAAAAATGGCGGTCTTTCTTGTTACGAATGGTTTATTTCCAAAACATGTATTTGGTATGGATGAGCCAAGTCAGTTTTATTTGTCTATGGATGCGCCTACAAAAGAGATATATAAAAAAATAGATGTTCCTCAATTTTCTGATTTTTGGGAACGATTTAATCAAACTATTGATTTGATGCCTTCTATGTCGTGTAAAACCGCTGTGCGGTTGACGATGGTAAAAGGATGGAATGATAAAAATATTGATGATTATGTGAGACTTATTAAAAAAACTGATACGGATTTTGTTGAAGTGAAGGCATATATGCATATTGGTTTTTCACAATATCGTTTGCCAATGGATGCTATGCCGACTCATAGCGAGGTTATTGATTTTTCAAAAAGGCTTAATGATAAATTAGGTTATGTGTCTAAAGATGATGATGCGCGAAGCAGAGTTGTTCTTCTGGCTAAAAAATAATATATACTAGTAAATACAAATATTTAGTATGTCTGTTACATTTACTTTTGAAAAAAAGCATTTTTTGATGCTGGGTTTGGTTATTGCTATTCCTTTTTTGTTTATGGCTATTGTAAATATTGTTGCTGTTGCGCCAACGGGTCAATATCATTTATTTTCTGAGCTTTTTGTTGATCAAGATATTGATATGAATAATAATAAGATTACGAATTTATCTGTACCAACGGGTTCTGTTGATGCTGCGACTAAGGGGTATGTTGACGCTGCTAGTGGTGGTAGTGGGTATAAGGTATTTGCTAAGTGTACCTCTTGTGGAGCACATGCGGCTACTAGTTGTACACCTGCAGATGAAACACCACAATCTTGTCCGGAGGGGAGTACTGAAATTTATTTTGCAAAACATGATTCTAATTTTAATGCATTAGGCTATTTGTATACTAATCCCGGAACTGTTGTTGACAATACTCTTAGTGCATATCATACAAATCCTAGTGGTAATTGTGGTCCGATTATAGCAAATGTTGTAGATGTTAGTGGTGCGGTATTAAGTACTGCTACCGCAGTTACTAGTGGTAGTTATTCTTGTGCTCCGACGTGTGCTAGTTCTTGTGCTGTTTGGTGTTCTTATCGTATTTGTGCTTATTAGTGTTTAATGTATTTTGTGTTGTGTGTGATGATGTATATAGAATCAAAAAATAGATTTTTGATTGTTGGTATTCTTGGTTTATTTGTTATTTTTTTAGTTTTTTTTAATTTCTTTGAATCTGGTGATTTTTCGTGTGTTGTTAATAATGAATTGCGTATCGTTAATGGTAATTCTTTATCCGGGTTAATTGAATCGGGGGCAGAAGTTAATATTTTGTATGGTTATTATGCGTGTAATGTTGTTAATAGAAATGATGTTGTTGTTTATAATTATTCCGGTAGTGAAAATTCGCTTATTAAAATTGTGAAGGGTTTGCCGAAAGATACGTTTAATGTTTCTTTGGTTGATGGGTTTTATGTTCTTGTAATTAATGGTGGTATTGTTCGAAATTCTGATGGTGAAATATATGTTTTAGATAGAAAACAACGTCAAATGATTTTATTGTATGTTAATAGTTATGGTGGTGTTATTCCTGAAAATACGTATTTGATTCTTGGGAATCTTGTTTTTGGGTCTTTGGATAGTACGCGCTTTGGTTTGGTTAGTCGTCGTGATATTGTCGGTAAAGTTGTTTATTGATTTTGGAAAAAATAGTTATTTGTGTTTGAAAGCATAATTTTGTATGGTAAATTATATATACTATATCGTATAAATTGTTTGTTATGTCCGTTACAATTACATTTCAAAAAAAGCATTTTTTGATGTTGGGTTTGATTATTGCTATTCCTTTTTTGATTTTGGCTATAAGTACAATTATGGCTACTGTGCCTTCCGGCCAGTATCACCCAATATCTGAGTTATGGGTAGATGCTAATATTGACATGCAAGGCAATAATATAACAAATACCGGTGATTTGGATGTTGCAGGAAATGTCCGGATTAGTGGGGATTTGGAAGTGACGGGAACTTATACTAGTATTGAATTGAGTTGTATAAATCAAGATGACGGTTCTGGGGTATGTGATGATGGCGAGCTTTATTGTGCTGATTCCTCCGGTACATGTCCGATTGATTATACACTTATTTCCTGTATGCCAAGAGCGGGCTGTGCTGGTGGACAAATTTTAGCAGTGCATTCAGTATATGAATTTAATGATCAATGTTGGGTTGGCTATAATTCAATAAGTGGCGGAACTGACGGTTGTGGT
>WSZW01000145.1 GCA_013139905.1 archaeon | reverse complement strand
AGGAACAGAAGGTATATTTAAAACACCTGTGGCTCCAAAAGTTAAATGGTCTTCAAAAGTTGGTTCATCAACGCTCCAGTCAAATAAACAATATCGAATAGATATATCATACACTCAACAGGCATGTGATCAGTACGGCATTAATATGGATATATTGAGTGCCATAACGAACAAAAATTGTGACTTGGAAAATGGTGTTGTGTGTACTGAAAATGCGCAATGCATATCGAAAACGTGTACTGATGGCGAATGCGTTTCGGAACCTGTTGAAGAATAATAAATAAGTTAAACATTCTGGTTTGAATGACATACATTTACAAAATAATAACCTACTTATCAAATTAATTAAGAATCAAATACAGTATTTACATAAATCATAATTTCTAAAAATTAATGTCTCATTAAAATTGATGTGTTTGCAGAATAAATTATGTCTTTTTTAAATACGACTTTATTATCTTCTGTGTATATTAATCTCCAGATTTAGCGTCTGGTTGTTTAACAGCTTTTAATAAAAGAGCACCAAGAATCAAAAGCCCCAAAGCCCATACAATATTTTCTGCTTGAAACCCAATGTATCTTTCAAGCGTATTTGTGCCAACTGAACCAATAATAACAATCAAAGCCAATAACACAACAACCATTGTCGATGTATCTGTTTTAGTATCGCCCATCATCTTTTTTCCAAGCATGATGATAAAAAATAAAGCAAGCAAACCAACAAATAACGGCATATAATTTTGAATCATACGCGTAACTGTAGAATCAATTGCGGCATAAAGTCCAATAATAACAGAAACAATACCTGAAAGTCTTTTATCTAAGAAAAATTTATCATCGCCTTTACGCACAAACGCAAAAACTGCATAAACAATAGCACTAACCAAAAGAAACGTAAGCGCATATTCCATACCGCCGCCAAAAATAAGTGAAGGATTAATCATAATAATCTATTTTATGCTGTATTTGACATTAAATGAGATAATTCATCATATACTCTTTTTTCATCTTCCTCATTTGAGTTTTCCCAATTTATTATGTGTTTCTCAAGTGCTCTATTTGCACCATTATGTTCTTCAATAAAATCTCTTATTTCTTTAATTTTTTCAGTAAATATGCCTCTGCGATTATCTAAATCTGTTGTAAGTGCAGATAGTGTTTGAGACCAAATAGTCATATCCATTGGTGGTGCATTTGGTTTAGGTTCTTGTTTAATCGTTTTATCGTAACGTTCTTGGGTTTCTCTTTTTGCTTTGTGTGCATTTTTCGCATCATTTATTTTGGATTGCAATTCTCTTTCTTCTCTACCGCCAAGAGGCGCACCTAAAACATTTCCGTATTTTTTTTGGAATTTTTTAGAGCCCCACGCAGCCGCATTTACTGCTGCTCCTGATGTTTTTTGACTAATAACCATTCTATATAAGAATTTTAATATGAAAAATCCTAAAAGCGCAGGGAATAAAAAAGCACTAAACGATGCAATTGCACCATACCATCCACTTACAATAATAACTGCAAGACCTGCAATTGAAACAAGAACATTTTGTTTTCCGCCATGAAATATTTCTTTACCAAATTGTGTAAGCATAATAATTAAGAATATCGACGGTATTAAAAGCGCATAAACAATGTCGTGTGAAAATTCACCAGTAATAATTGAAGAATACGGATCAATTTTCAAAATATCATAAAATAACAAGTCTGCAATATCCATGATATTAATTTCAATAACCTAAGTATATAAATATTTCCTTGGTTTTTCAAGAAGATATAAAAACAGGTAACTTCTTTATTTACTTGAGAACTATGTTTGGATTAGAAGTACTTGTAGCTATAGGGGTTGTATTATTATTTACTATTATATCTGTAGGTGTGGCTGATAGTTCTGAAAGTCCATTAACAACAAATAAAGACAAAGGATTATATGATATAATTTTTGGCAATAAACCTACCAATCCAGATAGTCGACGTTCTGGTGTTGGTACTGACAGTTATGTGGGTATTCCGAAACCCGGTGAATATAGTGATAGTACTAATGATCATAGATATTCCGGGGCTGGTCTTGACCAACAAATACAAGACGGACCTATTGATGATGCTGCAAGGCTCTTAGGTGTAATATTTCAAAAATATAAAACTGATGACGACAAAACAAAAGAACCACGACCAAAATTCGAACCAGCCCCTGTTGATTGGCCAACATATGTCCCTCCAACAGAACCAACACCAGAACCCGAGCCCACACCAATTGAGCCAGAACCGACTCCCGTAGAACCTGAACCAACACCTACATATTCTCCTATAGGTTCTATAGATATTTCTGATTTATTAAAAATCGAAAAAGGAGCATTTGACATTAAAGGTGGTAATGGAACTGGCGGAACGGGGCAAGGTGGCTCATCATCAAGCTATTCTGCCGTTTTAAACGCGTTATATGTAGTTGCAGCGAATTATCAAGAAAATGGCAATAAAATACCTACCTGGTTATCTGATTCTATTACATACATAGACTCTGCTGATAGAAAAAATGACGGGCAGAAAAAACCGATAATTGCAATATATTATAACGAAGCTGGCGGTCAACAGATAAATGCACCCGTTGAAGTTGGTGGAAATGGTTTGAATGTTGGTAGTCAACTTGCAGAATCTACTGGCACGAATACGGTGCCGCTTATTAATAATAAAAATACCGCACTTAATTCTACGTCTAGAGGGGATATAACGAACACTCCAGGAAAAGATGGTTCTGAAACTACACCAGTTTATATAGGGCATAGTACGGGAGTAAATTTAAAAAATGAAAAGAATTAGCAAATAAAACTTATATCTTCTAGTCCTCTATGGTGTTTTTTAAAATAGAAACTATTATATATGGATGTTATGTATATTTAGCATATGAATTATTTTTTTATTGGAGGGAATTAAAATGTTTGAGTATTATTTATTGATGTTTGTTGCAGCTGCTGTTGGTACCGTTCTTATGGGTGTTGGAATGCTTACAAAAGAGCAAGCAAAAGAAATGAGGACTGAATTTTCTGAAATAGCGAGTTCTGATGTACCCGAAGAAGTAAAAAAAATGCAGTATGCTGAAGTAACAGAACGATATGGTCTTTTAGGCGAAAAAAAAGGAAATTATAATGAAGCTGGCGGTCAACAGATAAATGCATCCGTTGAAGTTGGTGGAAATGGTTTGAATGTAGGTAGTCAAGTTGTTGGCGGTTATAGAGAAAAAGACAAATCTGGTGTCTCTTCTGATGATTTAAACACTTCACCAATACATAATGAAAATACATCACTTAATTCTGTGTCTAGAGGGAATATAACATATAATGCAGGAAAAGATGGTTCTGGAACTACACCATCTCATATAGGGCATCATAGTGGAGTGCATATAGAAGGCGGTTATTCTGAAAAAGAAACCGAAAAAATTCAAACCGAAATAATAAAAGAATTTGAATCGCGTTATGGGGATCAAATTAAAGACCTAATGGGCGATAATAAAAAATTGTATGCGATTATTGATAGTATGAGTGTTGGAATTGCGAAAAAATTCGGTGCATCTGATAATGAACTAGAATCATTAAAAAATAATATGGGTAAAATGTGCACATATATAAAAGACGAAATTGAAGCAAAATACGCAACGACTCTTGATTTAGATAACGTTAAAAATAGTTTGAATGGTGACATATCTCGTATAGATCAAAATGCCAAAACTCGAGAAGATATTATTGTTCGTGAAGCTGATATGAAATATGCAACATCTGCTGATGTTGCTACATTTTACACGGATTTATCTCAAAAACTTAATATTTCTGAGACCGATTTAAAAAATGCAATCAAAACCGTCGATCAAAATGCAAAAACCCGAGATACTCATTTAGAAACCGAGCTTGGCAAACGAACCGACGCCATCAAATACTTAATGGATTCAACAACTGATTTAGCAACTGCTCTTGATGTTAAAGAAGATGATTTATACAAAGCATTAGAACGTGTAAATCAAAATGCCATAACCCGAGAAGGTGCTATGGGTAAAGAATCCGACCGTAAATTTGCAAAAGAATTTGACGTTCAAAATCTATACAAAGAATTAGCCGAAACTCTTGGAACAACTGAAGCCGAATTAACCAGTGCTATCAAAACCGTAGACCAGAACGCAAAAACCCGAGATACTTTTAACAAATCTGAGGTTGATCGGGCACATTCAAACACCGTAAAAATTTCAGATATTCAAAATGCAAGTGAAACGTTAGGGTCTGAATTAAATGCTTCTCAAGATGAAAAAATAAAAGTTGATAGTACTATAAGGGGTCTAGAGGTAAGTTCTGGAACGAATACACAAGAACCACATAAAAAATCAAAAGAATTAGGTACTGAAATCAGTACAAAGAATAAAAAGAAATCCACACTTGACACAATTATTGATTCATTAAAGATCTAAACACCACTCCAAACAAATAAAAACCCCGTCGCCCAAATAACAGCTTATGGGAAAAAACATTATGCAAAAAAAAACATTAATCCTAAGTTTGCTTTTAGTATTATTTATCGCCGGCTGTACGGGTAGCAACAGCTCACAATCAAACGGTAAAGAAATACTAAAAATTATCGAATTTGATTCTTTTCCAAAAGAAACAGTCCGTCCGGGCGAGACATTAATTTTACGGACAACAATAAAGAATGTGGCCGATGTTTCTGCAACATTCGACATAGGTAAAAACGGAAAAAACATTCTTTTTGACTATTGCAGCAGTCTTTATATTCTCGAAAATAATACGGAAGTGTCCCCGTTTGACGATTATTCCGGTTTCGAAATACTCACCGGAAACGTGAGAGTTTATTATGATAGTGAAGGAAATCATATAGCTGATGAAGAATTAACCGAATACTCAAAAATGACATTAGATCCAAACGACGAATCCATATTCCAATGGACCTTTAAAGCACCAAAAAAAGAAGATATAGGGGCAGATATGGGTCTTTCACACACATGTACATTTAAGACGCAGATAGATTATTTATCAGAAGCAAAAACAACAAGCTATGTGTATTTTGCAGGCAAAAATGAAATTATGCAACGTACCTATACAGGAAATGAGTTGAAACTTAAGGGGGATTCAATTACAACATCGGGTCCCGTCATTGCGAATATAATCCCTTCTATGGATCAACCAATTCCTGCATCAGGAACATGGACATTCTATTTACAACTTCAAAATCGGGGAGATGGAATTGTCGATGTAACTGATTTATCTATTGGGGAGTTTAAAGATGGAAATTTCATAGATTTAAGTGATAAGTGTAGCATCACTACAGAAGAACTTAAAATTTATGGTCAAAAATCTTCAAGAATCGCATGTACAACAGACACTCCAGATGTGACTATGTTAACTCCCAAAAGATATGAAACCCATATAACCTATACGTATAAAACAAGAAAAGACCTAAAAATAAAGACTGAAGCCGTTAAATATTGATGAGACTAACAACTACATTTAAATACTATTGAATAATAAATTATACTTATTGGTTAGTTATAAGGAGATGTTTTTATGAATAAAAAATATTTAGCAATGATTTTTTTGACGGTCCTAGTTTTAGGCTGTACGGATAGTTCTGGTGGTTTTGATAAAAACGCAGGTGCCGCCATTAGAGAATTCTCAATAGATATAACCGATTTAGTTGAAAACGAAGATACTGGCGTCATTATTTCCGTTCAAAACGTTGGTGGCAAAACAATGCCTGGTGACTCTAAATTATGGTTTTACGGACCAACATTCGATGAGGATACTTCTTGGAGTGTTACAGGGGATATTGCCACTGCCACAGAAAGTGGATATGATATAGAAACAAATGAGTTTATGCCTCCAGATGGTGATAGAGGTATTGAAGGAGAAATAGTCTATATGGATGGAACTATGTCTTATCATGGTGATATTGCTGAAGGCCTTCCACCACAAACATTTACATTTAATGCTCGTGTATGTTATCCATACACCACCTCTGCGGCAACTGCACTTAAATCACAATCACGCGACGAATATCGTGCAAATCCGGTAAAAGGAACAAAAGCACAAACCATAGAATCTGCAGGACCAATACAAATAAATCTCAAAGGCAATGAAAATATAAGATTATCTAATTCAAGAATGCAACTTCAATTTGATATTGCAAATGTAGGTATTGGAAATCCGTTACAAAAAAATATAAGTCATTGTTTTGTTGGACCGAATATAAAAATAGCACAACTAAACAAAATAAATTTTACTGTAACTGTTGATGGTCAAGATACTGATTGTGTTGATAAAATAGTATCTATCGATAGAACAACAAATAAAGCAACTGCTTATTGTAAGGCCGAGATATCTGAAACAGATTCTGATGATCCTAATCATGAGTTTTACATTACCGCAACCGCAGAATATGATTATTACATTACTGAAACACTCAAAGTACAAGTTGCAGACGGAAATGGAGATCAGTAATATTTATTATATGTTGGTTGAATAGACAACACAAAGAGAATAATAGTATATTTTGCGTATCAAAATATAAGATATTTAAGTTATGTTGGTGAAATTTGTGAAAAAAATATTTTTGATTTTATTTGTGCTTTTAATAGCAGGATGTACTGGAAATTCAAATACTGGTAGCAATCCAAATCAGGGAATAATAATTGAATCACTCACAATAAGTCCTAATGATATTACCGAAAAAGAGCCGTTTGATATTTTTTTCAAAGTTTCAAACGTTGGCGGGAAAACAACAAAAGTAACACCATATCTTTATGGTGCTGATTGGTTAAATGAAGACGATCTAAAGTCACGAGAACTTATTTCTCCAAACAAACAAACGGGCTCTATTGGCGAGTCTTATGTTTATGAAAAAACATTTAATGAACCCGTTGAGGTTGTGAAAGGATTAATAGACGAATACACAATAACAGGGCGTATATGTTACCCTTACACCACATCGGCCGCAACAGACGTTGAAATCATATCACTTACAGAAAAAAGACAAACAAATGCAAAACAAGCATCAAAAACAGTAAAAACAGACAACACTGACGCACCGATACACATAGAGTTCACCATAAAAGAACCATTAATCGATTATGGGGATGATGAATCCGAACTAGTGCCTATTGCAGTTAAATTAAAAGATGTTGGCGGTGGTTTTGCAACAAATACAGATGAGTGTACAAAGAATCCAGAAATAGAAAATACTGACAAAGTACATATATCACTTACCGGAACCGATATTGAGGATTGCGAAGATACATTACGTTTGGTAAATGGGCAGGCAACACTTTTTTGTAAGCTTGATGCAACAACAAACAATTTACCTTCAAGAACCATAAGAATAACTGCAGAAGCCACATACAATTATTATAAAACAAAAACCGCAACATTAAAAATTTCCGGTGTGTCGTGATTAAATGAAGCGCTTTTTTGCGATTTTTTTAATACTTATAATTGCCGGATGCACGGGTTCTTCATTTGGCGGCGGCAATGGTGTATCTTTAAGTATATCTGCAAATCCAACAAGCATAAAAGATACGCAAAAAAGTCTACTTACAATTTCTGTTAAAAATAATGGTGATGTAGATACAACGCCAATGTTGAATATTTATGGCCTTGGTGATGAATGGCAATTCACAACACCTTCATTTAATGAGCTTAAAGCAAGCAATAAAGACATAGGATATACTGCAGAAGAAATAAAGGAGACAATTTTTTTAGCGTATCAAGGTGGCCTTTCTAAAGGAAAATTATTTACATTCAATCCATATGCACGAATATGTTATGCATATAATACACAGGCAAGCGCCAAAGTAGATGTTTACTCTGAAGAAGAATATTATCGTGAAAATCCCGTGCAAAAAGGGATATCTGTAAAACAGACAAAAGCCCCAATAACCATAAGTATTGATTCAAAGCAACCACTTATTTCTGGAGAGAATTTATTGTTAGATGTAACTTTGTCAAACGTTGGCGGTGGAACAGTTACAACCGCAGAATGTGGTGATCTTACGGATAATGATATTGATTTTAAGACATTAAACACAATAAATAATCTAGACATTTCATTAAGCGACGGCACACCGTGTAAATCTATAGATGCAAATAAAATATACCTTAGAAAAGGAGATACAGCACAACTTACGATTTCCTGTGATGGTGCCTTTACAACATCGAACCCTAAAGACACAAAAGATCTTCGTTTAAATATAAATTATAATTATTACATTGACGCAAAAACATCAATTACTGTTGAAGGAACAAAATCAACAGATTATGGTGGTGGTGATTATGATGGCAAAACAACAATCGGTAAACGTTTGATGAACAATGATTTCTGTTCACAGCTTTGTTTTTATAATGACGAGACATATTATGGTTCTGGCGATCAAAAATATCTTGGAGTTTGTAAATATTACGAATTAGTAGATGATTCTATTCAATTATTTACATTTTCACAAACATCGATTGGCGAAAAAGACAAGGAAAAAAGCGTGAAGGCTATGTTAGATAAACCGGAATGGTCGAAAATAATATTTGAGCAAATTCCAAACTATGATAAACTTTTAATAAAAGATTTAAAGCTTCAAGATGCGCGAGTTAAAGATTTTAATATATTAGAAATGACCTTAGGTGAGTTAGATAATAATGAGCTAAGCGCTCAATATTCTGATTTGGATGTTGATGATGGCGATAGATTTATAGGCATAATGGACGCGATATGCAGTAAATCTATAGATGCTAAATCTGCGACTAATAATAAGAATACGGTTGGTGATTTGTGTGATGGCAATACACACAAAAAGAATATGAAATCTATAGTCCTAAAAGATATTCTAACAATAAATGGTTTAGAAACAAAAGATTCACTTGAATTTGACGAATTAAATAATGCTTCGATAAAAACATTTAAGATAACAGAAATTTTGGGAATTACTATAGAATCCATGGATTTAGGAATAGATTATATCTCTGTCGGCAGTTTTAAATTGGCAAATTTATTGGATGATCATTCATCATACGATTTTCTTCGTTTTGCTGAATGTACTTACGGAGACAAAGCAGAGGAACGAACCGACGAAAAAGAAACCCAATGCATGTGTGTTAATGATGTTGACCCACCATTAAATACAAATTTGTATGTCGGGACATCTACAGAATGTAATGATGCGTGTGACAAATTCTATATTGGTGGTGCTTGTCTTGACGATAGTATTACTGTTACAAAAACAAAAGAATGCCGAAGTGGTAGCATATATACTTATGTGGCAGCTACTAATGCCGCCGTTATTGATTGTAAACCAAAATCAAAATGCTATTGCTACACAAAAGAATCGTTAACATCGTTGGAACAAGATTTACTCTGCCCATAAAAACATATAATGATTAATAACGAAGTTATCATCATGAAACTATACGCCGACTTACACATCCATTCTCGTTATTCCAGAGCCACGAGCAAAAATCTCACAATAGAAAACCTGTCAAAATGGGCGAAAATAAAAGGAATAAATCTTTTAGGAACTGGCGATTTTACACACCCAAAATGGCTGGATGAACTAAAAAACAACCTAAATGAAGAAGACGGAATTCTAAAAGACAAACACGGCATGAACTACATCTTACAGACCGAAGTCTCAAACATGTTTCGGCAGGACGACAGACAAAGAAAAATACACAACATTATTTTAGCGCCAAACTTCGAAACCGTAGACCAAATAAATGAGCATTTATCCACAAAAGGAAAACTAGCATCGGACGGTCGGCCGATTTTAGGAAAATATCCCGCATGTAACTTAGTAGAAGACCTAAAATCAATTTCAAAAGACATACACATAATCCCGGCCCATATTTGGACGCCTTGGTTTTCTCTGTTCGGCGATAAGTCCGGTTTTGATAATATTAACGACTGTTTTTTGGATCAGACAAAACATATTTTTGCATTAGAAACAGGCTTAAGTTCAGACCCTGCAATGAATTGGCGATTATCTCAATTGGATAAATACACATTAATTTCAAACTCAGACCTTCATAGTTTTTGGCCTTGGAGAATTGGGCGAGAATCAAACGTAATAAACACAAACCATTTATCCTATTCTGGCTTAATAGACGCCATTAGAGACAA
>WSZW01000143.1 GCA_013139905.1 archaeon | reverse complement strand
ATAATTTTAGTTTAGTAAGTATTTGCATGGCATCTTCCGTAATATAATGCATCTGTTCATAGTTTGATTTACCTAAAATTGTAGTTGAATCAATTGAAAGCACAACACCAAAAGCAACGCTTAATAGTGTTATTGCAATAAGCGCATCCATTGTAAAGAAAAATCCTTTTTTATTCATTTAAATATCCCTCCATACAACAAAATTTACTTTTGCAATTGTTAAGTTTCCAGAATCATTAATCAGTGCAAGTCTGGATGAATGTGCTATATAATCCATTCCTTCATAATCTGTGCTAAAATTAAGCGCTATTCCGTCTAGTGATATAATATTATTATTTTTATCTGTAATTGTAAGTGAAAATTCATTCGGGCCAACGTTCATAAGTCTTTTTGCTTTAGCATAATCTAGATTTTTAAAAGAAATAAGTTTTGTTTTATTAAGGATGTGGTCTTCATCTGAAAAACCGATAAACACCACCGTTTCATTATTCCAGTCTTTAGGCTCACCTGGCCGGGTAATAAATGTATCCGCAGTTATTCTTGCTTTTAATTGCATATCTTCTAAATCATAAACCCATGTATTTTTTTCATTTGCAATATTCCAAAGATTTATTGAAAGTGTTAAAATTGCCAAAAATATCACAAAACTAATGATAAAATCAGGCGTTAATGTTTGTGCTTTACGTGTTTGCATAAATTTTACCGCCAGCATTATATAATATATTTTTACCGGGAATAATATAACCCGTTATGTTTTTAGTGGGTATGTAAGAAATAAAAGATCTATCATTAATGTTAATATAGACCATGTAATTTGTGATATTTACGATGTATGGCATTCCAACAAATGAATTCGGCAACGTAAAATTTTTTTCATAACCGTTTCCTTCACTTAAAGCAACGCGTATTTCAAAAGCCACATTATTCGTTGTTTTTTTTGAAAGACGATTTATTTTTTCCGTTATTGTATTTATGTCTTTTTGTATGAATACGACATAAGTTGTACTAAATACAAGAAGTAAAAACGTTGTAAGAACAATAAGTTCAAGACCCGATTGACCTTTAATTTGTTTTTGTAATATTGACACCATCATTTATCGCTCTTATATTTATTTTATATGTTCCGGAATTATTTGGGATGGAGCCGGTTACGTTGAAATTCACCATACTAATTATATCGCTTTCGCGTTCATATTGATTTAGTTTCATAATAATTATTTTATTCATAAAAATAAATTCTTCTATGTTTGCCGGGATTTGAGTAGTAATCGTTACCGAGGCCGGCGGTCCTTGCGCAAATACCAATTCTGATGCTTCGGTAAGTTTATTCATTGTTTGACGTGCAATTAACATATTTGAGTCTTTTTTAAGTCCGTCTATTGCCGTTTGTCCCACCCCGATGATTGGCGCCAACAATAATAATGCCATTCCAACAACAATTAAATATTCAAGCGCTGCTTGTCCTACTCTTTTATATTCTTTGCACATAAACTATTTATTGTACTATCTACTATATATATAAAATATTTAAGTGATGTAATATGGCTATATGGAAAAAGACGATGCTGGAAACCGGAATTGATGATTTTTTAGAACTTGTTGCCACAAAAGAAACAATTACACTAGAGCAAATCACCGAAGAATTATCATTATCTCCGGAAACCGCCGAGTCCTGGGCTGAAATATTATCAAAAGAAGGACTAATTACAACAAATTATGATCGAAAAGGAAACATCGTATTATCAAATACAAAAAAAAATACAAAAGAAAAAGAAAACCACATAAAAGAACTTACAACAAACGTTCAGGCAGACATAATAAATGTAGAATCTAACGTTCATGCTAAGGAAAAAGCATTAAAAGAAGAAGAAAAAACATTACTTGAATTTGAAAAGCTTTTGAAAAAAGATTTAGATAAATCGTTAGATATTGAAAAAGAGTTAGAAAAGATTAAAAAACATGAAGTCGAAATTCATAAAATTTTCGATACTCTGGATACTAAAGAAAAAGAAATCAAAAAAGAAGCAATTACAATAAAGCACGTTGTAAATATAAAAACAAAAAAAATACAAGATATTGAAAAAGAATTAAAAACATTTGATATTAAAAAAGAAAAACTTTTAGATGATATCAAATTGATTAAGAAAATATCAAAAGTTTTAAATGTTCCTGCTAAAGATATGGATAAAAATATAGAAGTTGTAGAACAAAAAGTTCTAGAAATTCGAAAATTAAACAATACAGTAAACCAAAAATATGGAATTGTAAAAAAATTATTTTTTAAAAAATGATTATATATTCTACAAAGGATAGGTGAATAATTATGCCCTGCGGTAAAAAAAAGAAAGGCGCAAAAATGCGTAATCACAAACTAAAGAAAAAGAAAAAATCCCAGAGACATAAGAAAAAGTGATTTTTTTTGGCGTGTGTTGCCGAACAAGTCGGTATCACGCAATAAATTTCTGTAACAATTTCTTATCATTCAAAGCAACCACAACATGCGGCACAAGCGATGAATTCACACAAACGCCAAACGGCTGTTAGAAAAACTATATTAACAACTTAAATCTAATTCATATCATAGTAAACTATATTTAAGCTATTGAGGGATATTTTATGGTCATAAAAAATCAAAATTCTAAAGAAAAAAAACATATAATAACAAAAACTAAGATTGAATCTAAATCGGATAAAACAACAATAAATAATCCCCCTAAAATTCCAAACAAAAAAGACACAACTTCAAAAAACATAAAAAAACCACCAATCCCGCCAAAACCAAAAGAACCAAAAAAAGAAATGAAACTTATAGAAACATACAAAATCGTAGCCGATAACGTTGGTGCGATAGTGGAAATAAACACAACCGCAACCGAATACGTTCCATTATACGTCCTTCAAAGATCCGAAATGACTCTTGCAACTCATGCAATATTAAACACAATAAAAGACGAATTAATAACGATGGTAAATCTTACCGTAAAAGAATTCGTGGATCCGTCCTCACTTCAAACCGTTAAAGAAAAATTCATCAAAAAAGCAATGGTTTTGATGGAAAAATATCTTCCATTTGCAACACCAAAAGATAAAGAACTTCTTGCAGGAAACCTTATTCATGAAATGCTTGGTTTGGGTGAAATAGAATTAATCCTTGCAGATCCATTTTTGGAAGAAATTGTAATAAATGGGCATACAGAACCGATATGGGTTTATCATAAGCATCATGGATGGTTAAAGACAAACATAATGCTTAAAAATGAAGAACAAGTTTATAATTACGCATCTGCAATTGGTCGTCGTGTTGGAAGACAAATTACAAATTTAGAGCCACTAATGGATGCACATTTAACAACCGGAGATAGAGTAAATGCAACCTTATTTCCAATATCTACCCAAGGGAATACTATAACAATTAGAAAATTTTCACGATCTCCCTGGACAATAATACATTTCTTAGATGCAAAAACATTTACCTCTGAAGTTGCAGGACTTTTATGGCTGGCAATCCAATACGAGTTAAACATTCTGGTGGCGGGAGGAACAGCAGCAGGTAAAACATCAATGCTAAACATATTAATGCCATTCATGCCTCCAAATCAAAGAATAATCTCAATTGAAGACACAAGAGAAATAAATTTACCTAAATTTTTACACTGGGTACCATTTTCATCAAGAGGGGCGAATCCGGAAGGAAAAGGAGCCGTTTCAATGTTAGACCTTCTTACAAATTCTCTACGTATGAGACCTGATAGAATAATAATTGGTGAGATACGAAGAACAAAAGAAGCAGAAGTAATGTTTGAAGCCATACGTACAGGACACTCCGCATACGCAACATTCCACGGAGATAAAGCCGAACAAGTATACAAACGGCTTACAAATCCACCAATGAACTTACCGGAAGCTCTTTTAGGCGCACTTCACTTAATTGTAGTTCAATACCGACATAGAAGAAAAGGCGTTAGAAGAACATTAGAAGTGGCAGAATTAATACCTACAGACAATACTAATGCATTAAATATAATCTATCGTTGGAATCCAAGAACCGATAAGCTTGAAAAAATAAACAAATTACATCGTATGGCTCAAGAAATAAATTTATTTACAGGAATGTCTGATACCGAGATTGATAACGATATACAAAATAAAGCAATGATTCTTGAATGGATGATGAAACGACACATAAAAACCGTAAATACCGTCGGTAAAGTCATAGCAGAATATTATCGAGATCAAAAAAACGTAATTGAATATGCAAAAAAGAATAAAGACCCATATATGCTTTTAGGTGCAGAACTTGCAAAAGAAATAATTAATAACGATAATCAAAATTCCAGTGTTTAACTATGAAACATTCCTTGTTGTTAAAGAAATCAGCACGTTTTATGAATCTTGCAGCTAAATTAGAGCCATATCTAAAAACTATAGAAATAGATCTTCTGCAGTCAAGAAGCGATATATCATTAAGACAACACATAGCAAGTTCAATATATCAGTCAATAAATACAACTATTATGTTTGTAATTGCAATTGTTGCCGTTGGATATATCATAGATTCTGTTTTTATTATATTTTTTTCAATTTTAGGCGCACCATTCGTTTTTATGATGATGTTTTACAGTGCACTATATCAGCCTAAAATAACTACATTAAAACGGGCAAGAAACATAGATTCTGAATTACCCTATGCTTTAAGGCATTTACTAATACAGGTAAAATCAGGAGTACCGTTATATCATGCATTAGTTGCAATTACAAAAGGGTACGGTGCTGCATCAAAAGAATTCGAATATATAATAAAAGATGTAAATGGTGGAAAATCACAAACAGAAGCAATTGAAGATAGTATTGTAAAAAACCCGTCATTAACTTATAGAAGATCATTTTGGCAACTTTTAAATGCAATAAAAACAGGAACTGATCTTCAAAGACCATTGGAAAATATTGTAAAAGAAATATTGAAAAGTCAACTATTATCCATCAAAAAATATGGTCAGGAATTAAATCCATGGACGCTAATATATATGATGTTTGCAGTCATTATGCCTTCCTTAGGTATAACATTTATGATGATTTTATCAACATTTACAGGAACAGCCATGTCCGATATAATGCTTGTGGGTGTTCTAATATTTTTAACATTTTTTCAGGTAATGTTTCTGAATATAATTAAAAGTAAAAGACCTACGGTGAAAGTATGACATTTCAATTAAAAGAAAGAAAAAAAGAAACAAAACCGGTCAAATTTAATTGGAATCAAAAAGCAAAAGAATTACTTGATAGTTTATCATTCAAAAAAAAGGAATTAACTATTACGGAACAAAAAGAACAAAAAGAAAAAAAGCAAGAAAAAGAACGTAAATTACAAAGACGCGCAAAATTATTTTATTCATATTTTCCAAAAAAATATCGTGATTTTATTGAAGTTGAAGCACGTTATGCAGGTTTAAAAGAAGTACCTGCAAAATTATTATACTATAATTCAATGTTTTTTATTATTACAAGTATTGCAAATATTTTATATCTTTTATTATTTTTCAGTGTGCCTTTATGGATGGTTTTTATCCCCTCAGTAGTTTTATTGACTGCAGGAGCCATAGCGCCATACGTAATATTTACCATACTTTCAGAATCAAGAAAAAAACGAATGGAAGCCGTTCTTCCGGATATTTTGATGCTGGCATCCTCAAACATAAAATCAGGTCTGACTATTGATAGAGCAATATTATTTGCCGCACGACCAGAATTTGGTGAATTAGGATTAGAATTCAAAAAAGTTGCATTTGAAATTTATGGCGGAAACGATCTAGAACAGGCATTTAGAAAACTAACAACCCGAATAAAATCATCAATATTGGAGCGAACAATAAATCTTTTATTAGAAGGTTTAAGATCCGGAGGTGCGGTTGCAAAATTATTAGAAGAAACAGCAACCGACATAAAAAACACAGAGATGCTTCAAAGAGAAATAAGATCAAGTGTTATGATGTATACTATATTTATTTTTATGGCCGCCGTTTTAGGTGCACCTGCCCTTTTTGCAATTTCTAATTTTTTAATTACATCTTCATCATCTATGTGGGATGATCAGATCGGTTCTGGTATGGAGGATGTTCCAAACACCGGTTTTTTAACCATATCCGCACCTCAAATGAATTTAGAATCATTCGAGTATTTTTCTATAGTAACAATTATAATTACTACATTTTTTTCAGGAATATTGATTTCATTGATTCAAACAGGAAAAATAAGAAATAGTGTAAAATATATACCCATTTTTATGAGTGTGTCAATAGTTTTGTTTTTTGTAATAAAAACAGTTTTATTTTCTGTATTTGGAGATATGTTGGGTTTAACTTAAAGCCCATTAATTTTTTCGTAAGAAATAAGTATACTCTTGTCAATTACAAATTTTCCAATGTATTCGTTGCAATTTTTAGTTTTAAGACAATCTCGTAAATTTATATTGTCAAAATAACCTTTAAGTGCATTTATACATCCGCCATGAGTAACAATTAATGCCGTTTTATCTTTATGTAACTTTTCAAGACCAAACACAAATTTAACAATTCTTTTTTGCATTTGTTCAAAATTCTCGCCGTCTTTTGGCGTAAAATTAGGATTTCCGATAAAGCCCGTATTTTTTAATTCTTCAAATTTCATACCGTTAAATTCGCCAAAATTTTGTTCTCGTAATTTCCTTTCTCTTACAATTCTGTTTTCAAGCCCTAGTTTTTCGGCAATAACATGAGCCGTTATAAATGCCCGTCCAAGATCACTAGAATAAATATGATCAAATTTTATTCCTTTAAGTTTATTCGCTACCAAAAAAGCATTTTTATATCCTTCATCTGTAAGCGGCGTGTCTATTTGTCCCTGTATTTTACCAAGTACATTATATTCAGTTTGTCCATGTCTTGCAACATAAATTGTTATCATGATTGAAACTAGACTTTCAAGAATTATATAATTATATATGTTAAAACCATAATATGTTATTTATGGTATTTCAAAAAATCAAAGAAAATCACGCCAAACAAATATCCATTTTAATCAAAAAAACATTTATAGAGTTTGTTGCGCACACATTTACTAATGTTGCAAAAAATGAGTTTATTTCTCACATAAATGAAGAAAATATAATGAATTTAATTAATGATTATGCTGGTTATGTTGCAATTACAGATTCAAACATTGTTGGCGTAATTATGGCAAAACAAGATAAAAATAAAATAACCGCACTATTCGTAGACAAAAAGCACCATCATAAAGGAATTGCAACTAAATTAGTGAACAAAATAATATCTGATTTTAAAAAACAAGGTGCAAAATCAATCCGCTGTTGGGCATCCTTTTACGCCGTCCCGTTCTATCAACATCAGGGGTTCAAAAAAACAAGAGGCGTTGTAAAAACCAAAAAAGGATATACATATCAACCAATGAAAAAAATAATTTGTTGATATTGTAATATATTTAAGTTTCAAAAAAACCCAATCTCGTTTCACATTTTTATTAACCGTTTCATATAAACATAACCCTTGTT
This sequence comes from archaeon, assembly GCA_013139905.1. GTDB lineage: Archaea > EX4484-52 > EX4484-52 > EX4484-52 > B79-G9 > GLR112. The sequence continues at coordinate 4,371 of WSZW01000143.1, read as the reverse complement.
TCTGCCAATAGGTTGGTATGCGCATTAAATATCAAGCGCAAAAAAAACAAAAGGTGAAATACTATGACAAAAAAAATAATTGCATTTGCACTTATAGCATTTGCAGCATTGGCTGTGTATAGCACTAGTGTATTCGCACAAACAACCACACAAGCTTCAGGCACACATCATGACGAAATGCAATCCATATTCGAACTTGGAACTTATGAAGATTTAGTAGAATTAAGAGAAATATACGATAGACCATTCATGCGTTGGGTCGACAGTGCAGATGATTTTGAATTAGCAAAAGATAGACATGCATTAATGAAAGGTACAGGTTTTGAACATAAAGGTCAAAGAGGATCTAGTAATGTAAAAGGTCAAGGATCTGGGTTTATGGGTGTAAATTGTCCAATGGCTTAAATTTGAGGGATAACCCCTCTCTTTTTTATTTTTAAGAATACAATATAATTTCGGTGAATATTATGACATTTCCTTTTTGTGACGGAACCGGACATATGACGGGTATGGGCTACGGTTTAGGACCCTGGTTTCAATTACTTATAGTATTTTTATTTTTCTTAGTTGTATTTTGGATGATTAAAGGTGGAACACAAAGCCAATACAAAGTATCTCAAAAAGACACAGCACAAGAAATACTACAAAAGCGTTATGTTTCTGGTGAAATAACAAAAAAACAATATGAAGATATGAAAAAAGAAATAAGTGAGTAATAACTATGGAAATATCAAACACGCGTCTTATAACTGGCCTTATTTTAGTTTTTGTTCTAGGTATATCATTTGCTATAGTAAATGGACAGTATGCTGAAGATTATGGCGAGTCGCTCCCAGTCATTGTTTATGGAATTTCTTTCATTTCAATTATATTTGGATCATTCATCGTTCTATTATTTCAATGGAAAATAAGCGCAATTCAATTTCAAAAAATCTTAAAAGTATTGCCTAAAGATGAGCGGACAATTGTAAAAATTCTTCTTGATAATAACAATAGAATTGAACAAAATTATCTTGTTGTTTTATCGGGTCAAAATAAAGTAAAAATTTCAAGAACCTTACAAAAACTAGAACAAAGAAAAGTAATTGAAAAGAAAAGCATGGGCAACACGAATTTAGTTGTGCTGACTGTTTAGGCTAATTATTAAATTAAGATAATTTTAGTGGTATTACAAAAGAGAAGAATAATTAGCTGTTAAAAAAGATAAGATCTATGAATTGTTACGACATATTTAGTTAATAAAATTTATCGGTTCTGCGGAATGTTTGTGTTAATTAAGTCTAAATTTTTTATTATTGAATGTTGTAATAAAAATATATTCTTTTATTCTTTTTTCGTATTTTTCCAAAGCTTTCGTAATTTATCTCGGCTCATTAAAACGTAATCTTTGTCATGAGAAAATATTTCCAGTGTAATCGTCCCGTCATAATATTTTTTAAGTATAGAAATAACACTTTCCCAATTAACATTTCCAATACCAATCGGCATATGTTGGTCTTCGTATCCGTCATTATCATGCATGTGCACATGAACTAATCTTTTATGAAATTTTTTGATGAATTCTTCTGGGTATCTGCCATAAAGATTCGCATGCCCGATGTCAAGATGAAGATAAAGTTTAGGAACTGCCTTTAATATTTTCGAAACATTTTCAAACGAATCATACGGTCTGTCCGTTGGTTCATACATAATAGATACATTGTATTTTTTGCCCAAAGAAACAAGTTTTTTTAGTGTCTCAATCTGAAAATCAATCCCTTCATTTGGCGAAAACATTCCGCCTGGCCAGTTGGCATGAATCGTAACATATTTCACACCTAGTTTAGAAAACACATTAAAATAGCGTTCAGCCTCTAAAACCGAAGCATCGCGCAAACTTTTTATTGGAGATCCAATAGGCAAATACCAAGCAGTATGCCCTACAATTGGAGTCATTTTATATTTTTTAAGTGTTTTAAGAACTTTTAAAACATCAATATTTTCTGGAACTGCCTCGTCTTCTTCTAAAAACAAATCAACAAAGTCGAACTTATTTTTCCCAATCCACTCTATCTCTTTTATTATGTCCTCTCGCGGATTGTTTGGATATCCTATTTTCATAAAAATTCTACCTTGTTATAATATAAGAGCAACGGCATTTATTAGTTTGTGTAATTGTCTAATATGAATAAATAATATATTTCTTAATATACTATTTTTCAAAATTGTTTCTATCTCCTATCTCTTTTTTTATTTTATGTATTTTATGTGCAATATATCCCGTATATATACCCAGATTAATATTCATTGCGGCAAAAGACATAATGAATAGTGGCTCATTTATGGTAGGATATGAAGCATATGCTAATCCTGCCATAGATACCGATTGTATTATCATTACAGGATATTTTTTAAGCGTAATTTCTTTTTTGAACGTATCATGTATTTTATCATATAATAATTGTAGTGTATCTTTTGTTGTTGATTTAAATCCAAGCGCGTCATTATATGTCAAATATTTAAGGAATTTATGTTCATAATCTTTTAATAGCTTTAAATCGTGTGTTTTAATGCATAACTGGTCTTCACTATTCATTGGTTTACTCAAATATTCCTGGAATTCTTCTTTTTTCTCCGAATTATCAAATACTGCACACGTAATTCCGTTATTATTTATTCCGTCAAAATAATATTCTTTAATTCGCCCATCGTATTTATCAAGAAGTTTTTCAAAGCATCTAGGTGTTTTTTCTGGCGCATAGACTAGAAGTTCGTTAGACTCTTCAATAATGTGGTTATTTTCAATCATAATGGCGTTCTTTTGTGGCGGTAAATACATATATTTATGGGTTCTTAAATTTTACAATCACAATTTCTTCCTCTTCATCATAAGCGAGTTAGTAACAACCGATACCGAACTTAAAGCCATAGCGCCGTCGGTTTACTTCAAATATCAACAAGTTGTATCTGTTGTAACGCCAATTGAATTAACACTACTAATTATATCGTTACACATATCAACAAATTTTTGTTTTATTGTTTTGTTTTCGTTATCAATAATGTCGGTTATTTCGTCAACAGTTATTATATGATCTAATTTTTCTCCATTAACATAAACTGTGGGTGTTCGTGTTATTCCTAAATTTACCGAATATTCGCTTGATTTTTTAACAATGTCTGATGTTGTTTCACTTGCCGGGCAGCTTTTAAATATTTCATTTTTGATACCTATATCTTGTGCCAACAATGAAAGTTTTCGCACTACCGCTTCAGAGGTTATAGAATTGTCAAGATTATCTTGATTCTCAAAAATAAGTTTGTGATATTCCCAATATTTTCCTTCTTTATCTGCATTTGCAGCAGCCTCTGATATTCTTACAGCATGATAATGATGGGGCGTTGGAGCATAAACAAATGTTATGTGCACATCATTGGGATAAGTTTCGCGAATTTTTTCCATTTCAACTTCTGCATCTTTTGTATATGGGCATTGATAGCATCCAAATTCTACAATCTGGACTTTGGCATCTTTTGGTCCAAAGGATGGAAATTCATCTAAAGGTATATCTGAAAGAGAAATTGTTGCATCCGTTCCGCTTACAACATTAAAAACACAAAATCCGCTTTCATTTTCTCCGTTGCAGTTACCATAAGCTACCCAATTAAATATTCCAACAGCAGAATATGCAAAGCTTACAATCAGAAGTATTGTAAAAAACCACGATATTGTCTCGAAGTGCTTATATACCACTTTAGCAGTTTTTGGACTTTTTCGAAGAAGTTTTCCCATGATTTTGGACTTCATCTTTTTGTCAAAACTAGTGTTGCATTTTCTAAGAGTTATGCGCCGAAATACACAGTCAAATGCTTCATTTGCTATTGTTCTATGGCTTGCGCTAAAAATTCCAAGTATTCCAAAAACCACAAGCGCAAGTAAACAAATCATATATTATCAAATCAAATTTTGATTTTGATTCTTTATATGTTTTTAAAATATTATGATGTTTAAAATTACAATTACATATATTAATTGCAAATATACAATGTATATTCAATGAAACAAAAAAAAGAACCGGCCTTTAATTTCCTTGCATGGAAACTAGTAATTATAACCACAATAATTGGTTTTCTTGAAATTCCATTTGATTGGTTAATACCGATTTTCGCTCTTGTCCCGGAACAAGTAATCTCTGCTCCGTGGATGATTGTAACATCAATGTTTCTGCATCTAGACGTAATGCATCTGTTTCAAAACATGTTCGCTCTTGCTTTTTTTGGCATCTTGTTAGAAAAAATAATCGGTTCAAAAAAATTCATTCATCTTTATTTTGTCGCAGGAATTGCAGGAAGTATAGCATCAATTATTTTTTATCCTCAAGCAACATCTCTTGG
>WSZW01000116.1 GCA_013139905.1 archaeon | reverse complement strand
TTATTCCAACGGTATCTAAATATGTTCTTAATGCTTCGTTCTTGATGTTGATGCTCGCATTTAAGTCTCTATCTATACTAAACCCGCAACCGCCACAGTTATATGTGCGTTTCTCCAACGGCATATCCTGTATGTGACCGCATTTTGAACAAGTCTTTGATGATGGATAGAATCGGTCTATTTTTTGAACCACGCCACCAGTATTTGAAACTTTGTAGTGTAGTTGTGATATTGACATACCCCATCCTGCATCCAGTATTGATTTTGAAAGATTATGATTTCGTACCATTCCTTTGATGTTAAGTGATTCAACACCAATGAAACTATATTTATTCGTAATTTCAGTTGTTAATTTATGACTGAAATCCATGCGTTGATTAGCCGTTCTTTCATGCAATCGTGCAACTTTAATTTTAGATTTAGACCAATTACCACATAAGAATTTCTTTCGTGATGTTCTTCTTTGCAGATGTGCGAGTCTTTTTTGTGACTTTCGGTAATATCTTGGATTGGCTATGGACTCGCTGTTGTTTGCAGTAATATATGTTTTAAGTCCCACATCCAGACCGATTGCATTGTTAAGATTCAATTTTTTTACTTCTGTTTTTATTTTCATTACGCAGGAAAAAGAAGCGAAGTATTTGCCTGACGGAACTTTTAAAATCGTGAGTGCCTTAATAGATATTAATTTACGTTTTTTCTTAATATCATCAAAATCTCTGTGTTGTTTTATCGGCATCGTGCCGATTTTTGAAAGATACAGTAGTTTATTTTTCTTTTTAGATGTATCTTTATTTTTAATATTGAATCCTGAATCAGGATAGCAAAAAGAATGATATTTATGTTTTTGTTTGAATCTTGGAAACCCTGCCTTTTCTCCTCGCTTGATTCTGAAAAACATATTGTTAAATGCTTTTGTAAGGCGGTCTGATGTATTCTGCAATACTTGTGAATGAACTCCTGACATTTCGTTGCGTTCTATTTTTAATTGTTTAACGCAACCATTTAAGTCAAATTTACTTAATCCTTTTTTGGTCTGGTTATATGTCTCAATTTTATACTCTCGGAGAGCATTATATGTCTTTCTGCAAATATCAAAAGTTCGGTCTATATTGATTCGCTGTTCCTTATTTGGATATATTCGGAATTTGAACATTCTTCGAGTTGCCATATATATCTTATAGTTACATACATTTATATAGTTATTTACTTATAGGTAGTATATTGGTTATACTGTGCCAATTCATCCACTCATTAAAATGGGTGGTCTTCTTGGCACAATCTTATAATTTATATAATTACTTATCTAAACTAGGTTATGCAAGTTAATACCCAATCTAATTCGCAAGGGTTAGAATATGTTATATTACAAGCAATTTCTGAAAGACAAATAACTAAACGAGTAACGTTGGCATTATTCATCCTTGAAGTTTTATTGAAACAAAAATGTCCTGATATTGAATTGAAATTAAAGTCATACAAAAAAGAACTTACTGTATATCTTACGGATTTAAAGTATCATAAATTATTAAATTATAGAGATTCGATTATCGATGAACATGCAATTGATTATTTTGGTCGGGATTTTGGAGAAAATGATGTGTTAAAATATAACATTGATGCTGAAAAGGTCATATCCAAATTAAATATATTATTGATTGAGGTATTTTCAACGGCATACTTAAAAGCTACATCTTCCACTTCTAAACAATTTAATTTTGACAAGGAACAAAATTTTGAAAATTATGAGTGATGATATTGAGATTTAAACATACTAACTTACAACTACGAAAACTGGAAATGCGAGTTAAACAAGATAATTCATTTTATGATTGTTTTCAGAATGATATAACTAAAGATTTTTGGGATGATATTAAATCTAAAGACCAAGCGATTATAGTTATTTGTGGTGATGTAGGTACGCTTAAAAGTTCTATTGCTATTAAATTATGCCAATCGTTATCCCCTAAGTTTACGACTGATAATATTGGTTTTTGTGATTCTGATATTTTACAAATATCTAGTACTAGTGATGAGGGGGATGCTTTCATGCGTGACGAAGACCCTAAAGAATTTGGTGAGGGTAGTATGCGTGTGTCTTCACAAGTATTAATTCTTCAAGAAGCATTAAGACAACGCCGTAATCATTTAATATTTGTTGCACCTGCCGTTAGGGATATTGCAACGGCACATTATATTTTAGAAACTATTGATTGCACACATACACTTCAAGATATGCGTTCAATGAAAGCAGGGGATTGTGTATATTTACGTTGTGGTGTTCGTGACCCGAAAAGTTCTATGTGGATTGGTTTCGTTGTATTTAAAATGAGTTTATATGACGGGTTATGGTCTGCGTATCAATTACGAAAAGAAGTATGGCTTGAAGGGGTTAAAGGTATGGATTTCGGCTCGGAAGATTATGAAGCACTTGCACAAACGGAAGCAAAGAAATTTTTAGATAATGAAGATACGGATAAATATCTTAAAAATAACGGTTCATGGCATAAAGGTAAGATTGAAGCTAAACTTCGCGGAACATTAAAAAATAAATATACGTTACACGAAGTTAAGAATATCATTCAATTTTTTTATGATTATTTACCTGAAACTTGTTGAGATAAATAATATTTGTGCGTAAATGCCAATTCTACTCGCATTTGTGCCTTGCTAAGCCCTATTCGAGAAAAATCAACCTATTTTTGTCGTTGTGGGTCTATTTTTCTATTTTGGGTAGGGGGGAATTAGATATATTTTCTTCAATTTCTTTTTTATCGTCATAACTCTGAAAAAATTTAATTTGATTTTGCATTATTATATTTGTTTTATTTCTGATAGATGCCATGTTTTGACTTGTTGTATAGATTAATATCCATGTCATTACAATCATCGTTCTTTCAATACCGTATATACCATAACTTCTCATTGCTAAGGATACAATTAATATGAACATTAATATTTTAGGTATTATTTTAAAGAATAAACTACTCATCATTTTATCTTCTTTTGTTAATTTTGCTTCTTTGCCTGCCTTAACATTTTGGCGGATGCACCATTTTTCAAATTTACTATTTGTCATAAAATATCTCCTCTATACTTTTATTTATTTTTTCTGCTTTTTTCTTTTGAACGGTATGATTGTAACATACAAGCAACAAACAGGCAGATAATACTATATACATAATAATTGGTAGTGGGATGTTGTTTAGTTCTATATATATAACTAGACTTACCATAATTGAAACTATCATACATACGAGCCATAGAAATATTGTTTTTCTAATTACGGTATTGCTAAGATATGCTTTCATTTCTTTAACTTCGCATTTAATAAAATATTTTACAAATTCTTTAAAACTCATTTAAATCGCTCAATTGTTACTTTAATTGTTTTTTTTTTAGGGTCGTCTTCGATTGATATGAAAAATGTAAATAGTCCGAAAATTAAAAATAAAATGTTATTATATTTACTATAATAGAATCCCGAAAACATTGGTACGATTACCTGAACCCATTTGACCCATAAATATATTATTTTTTGTTTTTTCGTGTAAGGTATCATAATAATGTTCCTGTATCATCATTTTCTCTAGCATTTTTATATTGTACCAGTCCCAATTTAATTAAGTAATCAATTAATTGTGACTTATTACTAAATGCTTTTATGTGCTGTGTGTTCGTGATTTTAATTTTTTCCGTAAGTAAATCTTCAAGTGTGTTATTACTTTCAGAATCAATGGTTATATTAAGTGATATTTTTGCCATAGGTTATATTCACCCTAAAATAATATAAGATAGTATGGTGGTTTATGGTGGTGGGGTTTATATGTGATGAAATATATAAATCACATGGCGTGTTTTTACACGACTAAATTATATTGGTGATGTTTATGGCATATTCAGGCACATACGTTTCTGACGACCTAGATGATATTGTAATTGATGGTCTTGGAACTGCGGGTGTTCAAGTTATTGCTTTCGCAACCATAATGGTAATTACTGTTCTTATGGTTTGGGGTAAAAAAGAACTTAATCTTTAAATAATTAAGCTTTTTTTTTGAGGAAAGATGCTAATATACCCTACGGGGTTAATATATGGGATTGGTGATGTATATGGCATACAATGCTACATACGATTCTGATGATATGGATAATATCGTTGTTGATGGTCTTGGAACTGCGGGTGTAACAACTATCGGGTTTATGGCAATCATAGTGATTATTCTATTAATCGGTTGGTTCAAGAAAAAATCAAAACAACTAAAATAAGTGTTGATTACTGAGGGGTGTAAGACCCCCATTTTTCTTTTTTTAATGCAAAAAGATATAAATACACTTTTTCTATTTATTACTATGGATACTTCTTATACGCAATATTCTGATGGTGATATGTCTAATATCTTAGTTGATTTAGTTTCGACAAATATGATTTTAGCGATTGCCCTTTTATCTTTTTTTATAATTATTTTTT
>WSZW01000090.1 GCA_013139905.1 archaeon | reverse complement strand
ATACTGATACAATAAGCATTCTTTATTTTCACACTCAAGACTGTCCATTATGTAATGATCAAGGATATATATTATCTCAAATAAAAAAAATATTCAAAGACCAATTACTCGTATTTCCTATGGATGTAAGTCTTAATGAACCGGCAATAGAGGTATTAAGAAAACAATACAAAATACACACATACCCTACAATCATAATCAATGGAAAACCTATTGAAACAAACATAGATAAGACAAGAACATTAAACGAAATTTGCCCACTATATAAAAACAATAATGTTTTTGGTGTCTGTTAGTATAATATTTGGTGTTTTAATGAAATTTTTGAAAGAAAGAAAATTCTTTATGTTGTTGCTTTTTTTAACCATAAGCATAAATGCGTACATTCTATCTTTTTCGCCTGCAGTTTGGTGGGATGAAGCAGTTTATATAGGTATGGGTAAATACATATATTCTTTTGGTGCGAATGGCTTTTTTGAAGCATTCAGACCACCGATAATGCCGTTAATTTTAGGCGCTATTTGGAAAATAGGATTAAATCCAATTGTTTTTGGAAGAATATTATCCGTATTATTTTTTACGGGTGTTCTTATACTAACATATGAATTAGGAAAAAAATTTGAAAACAAATTTGTTGGATTTTACGCAGCGCTTCTTTTTGCAATAACGCCATTCATATACACATACTCAAAACTTATCTTAAGCGGCATACCCTCCACGTTTTTTGTGCTTACGGCATACTATCTATATATTTCAAAAAAAATAACCCACAAAACGTTCATTTTAGCCGGAACGCTTTTAGGAATTGCATTCCTTACCAGATTTCCTCAAGGAATTGCATTTGCAGTTCTTTTATGTATGATTTTTTTAGATAATATCAAAAACGGAATAAAAACAATAGCCACAAAATTAAGTTCATTAACTTTAGGATTTTTTCTGGTTGTTGGTCCTTATTTAATACATAATTACTACAGATATAACGGAGAAATATTTTATCCCTTTTTTGCCGGAGCAAAAATAATAACACAAAAACTTTGGTTCCATCAAACAGGTGTTCTTTTTTATATAACAGATTTGTTTGCTGCAAACTTGTTTTTTGTCCTATCAATTTTAGGTGTTCTTTTTGTATTTTCGAAATCATCACAAATTACAACTAAAAAATCATTAATTTTAATATCGCTTTTAGTATATTACACATATTTTTCCATATTTTTAGAAGCAAAAGAACTTAGATTTTCGCTTGTATTTTTACCATATATTTCAATTTTTGCGGCATACGGTGCAACTAAACTTATGACTAAAATTTCAGAAATTGTAAACAAAAATAATTATATCAAAACAATGAAATCTTCAAATATGAAAAACATATTTACGCTTTTTTTCATAATACTTAGCATCACAACTGTAATTATTGGAAGTTCTCAAATATACAATCCTCAAATAAGTTGGATTTCCCCCATAAATTCTAGTGAACCGCGCGAAATATTTCTTAATTTCGTTTCTGATTCAAACTTAAATGGTACTATTCTTACTACGAATGTAATTGTATCTGCATATGCAAACAACAAAATAATAAAACTCGAAGATTGGGACGTTTCGGAGAAACGATATGACAAATACAAAAATATTTCTAAAATTGTTATGATTGATACTTGCTCAATTCCTTGTGCGCCTAATGATGCATTGTGTATCCCATTAAGGGATGCATTTATAGAGCGCATGAAAAATGAAAATACCGAACTTTTAGAAACAGAAACCAAAAATGTGAATAAAAATTGTAAATACTACATATATAACATAAATTAAAAATAATTAGTAAACAAGAATAAATATAATTATAGTATTAAATAAAAAAAATTACCGGTCAATAAAATGAATGTTAAATTAAAAAAACAAATCAACACCCACAAAATAATACTTTCATTCTTTATTTCATTTATGATATTATATTATGTTTTTTCAAAAATATCGCTAACAACCATCATTGAAAATGCGAAAAGTTTAAACATAACATATTTCATAATTTCAATTATTCTTTTTTATCTTGCATTCCCAATTCGAGCATTACGATGGAAAATTATGCTCGAAAATACAAAAATAAAAACTAAATATGACGGTCTAACAGAAATAATATTTTTATCGTGGTTTGTAAATTCCATTATTCCAGCTAAATTTGGGGATTTTTACCGTGCACATGCGCTTAAAAAGAAGGAGGGATTTAAAAGAACACATATATTAGGCACTATTTTTGCTGAAAGAGCAATAGATATATTATTTTTATTCTTACTTTCAGGAGTTTTAAGTGCAACATTTATCAGCAATAAAATAATTAATGGAATAAATATTATTTATTTTGGAATTTTTGGCAGTTTATTATTTTTAATTGTCCTAATAATTATTAAATACAAAAAAAAGAGAATATTATTTTTTGTGCCTAAACAACTAAAAACTCATGCACATGATTTTTTTAAAAGTCTAAATCAAACACTGAACCTAAAAACCGCGCCAAATATTTTTTTAATGACTACAATTATATGGCTATTTGAAAGTATGTGTTTTTATTTTGTTGTGCTTTCTTTGAATATAGCACTTCCAATCACAATAATTATTGCAATAGCGCTTGCAGGCATTCTTCTTACAGCCATACCATTAACGCCTGCAGGACTTGGTGCGGTTGAAGTCGGAATGCTTGGTCTTTTTATTGCCGTTGGGGTTGCACAACCAATAGCGATTACTGCAATCTTTTTTTATCGTATAATAACTTATTGGAGCCTTGTAATTTTTGGAGCAATTGATTATTTGATTAATTTGATTTTTTTTAGACGCACAAAACAATATAATATTATTTAAATAAAAAAGATTATGGCTGACAAAACAAAAAAAAATAATGTAATGGCGAAAACTATTAAATCTAAAAAAGAAATGTCTGAAAAAACCAAAAATAAAAAGAATACTAATAATTCTAAAAAAATAACACCTAAAAAAGAAAAAAAGACAGATAATGGTTTTTTGTTTATTCTTGGTGGAATTGTAATATTATTCCTAATATTTGCATATCTTTTTGTAGACATCACAGCAGAAAAATCATTAGAAGAAATGTGTTTAGAATACCAAAATGATCCAGCATTACAATTTCCGTGTAAATGCGTACCCACAATAAGAGAGAAAAATGAATCAGACATTGTAGATGTAAAAACAGAAGGGGTTTGTACTTGTTATTGTGATATTGGCAATAATCAAACCGTTGCAATTGAAGTTCGAAAAGCATTAAAATAAATATTTAGATATTAAAAAATTGACGTAAAAAAACAGTCGCATAAGCGCCTTTATCTAATGAAAAACGAATGGTTGCTTTTGTTTTTCCATTATTTAAATCGTCTTTGGTTACATCCATTATTTTAAAATTTTTAAATTTTGCATAAGCCTTTCGTTTGGTTCCTTCGGATGAAATTTCGGGCATATATTGTACCTTAAACATGGACGGCTTTATTTTTTCTTTTTTTAATATATTTTCAATCATGTCTTCGGCATCATCAGAAAATATACGGGACTCAAACAGATATCCCGGAACTGGCACGTTTGTGTCGTTTTTAATTAGATTATTATTTGAAAGCTCGAATAATGCACGATTAAATATGTAAGACTGATATGCGCTTACAAACATTTTTCTTAAAGGACGCGGTATTTTTCGCAACGCACCTAAAAAATCGCCAGGATTATCAATTAAATGCAATATCATGTCTAATTCATACACACACGATTTTGGAAATCTTTTTTTTGCAGTTTCTAAATCTGTAAATGCATTTTCTCTGTTTTTCTTAATTTCATTTGTATCGTTTTTGTTTGTATATGAAATATATGTTTTAACGGCATTTTTGATATCTTCAGTAAGTAAATATTTACCCATAAGATGCGTTATGGGTCTTGAACTGCCAAATCTTTGTTCGCCATAATAATTTAAAAAAACACCATTAAGCTCTTTATTTCTTTTTTCTAAATGTTCTTTTGTTTTTTTTATAGTCAAATCTATATTTCTTATTGTAATAGTAAATCTGTTTCCTTTAAGCGCGCCTAAATATACTTTGTCGTCATAACAAATTGGTTTTATTTTTATCTTAGGTATAATTAATTTTTCAAACTGCTCTTTTTTCATCTTATGCGCTGATGCTTTTTGCGCGGTTATCGCTTTTTTATCTTTCATGCCTGCAACAGTTATTTTATCTTTTGAAATGCCAAGCTTATATGCGATGCTTCTAATGGCCATAAATGTATCTATGTCATTTTTTTCCAATACAAAAATAAAAAAATCACCGCTTTTCTTGTTATCAAAAACGTATTTTTTACCAATTTCTAAAACATCGCCATTAAGATCTATCTCTTCGACTAAAAAATCATCAGGTATTTCTTTTATTTTTGCTTTTGGATTATTATTCGACAGTATTGGTAAATAATCATCTATATTATAATTCATACAATTCATTCATTAAGAATACATATAAACTTAAAAAAATACTTGTATTATTTACAACAGAATCAAATTTATGGGTGATATTAATGACAATACTTGGAATAAATTACAATAAACTAAATGCGGAGAAAAAAACAGGAATTAATGTTAAAAACATCAACACAACGCCAAAAATCGTTAATGTTAAAAAAAGCAAACTTAATGGTGTTGGTTCTAAAATGGATGTACTTACAATTGGTTTTGAATTCAAAACAGAATACACTCCAAATGCAGGTACAATAGACATAACCGGAGATATTATCTATACCTCAGATAAAATTGAAGAAATCAATAACTCATGGGAAAAAGACAAAAAACTTCCACCAAAAACACAAATTGAAATAATAAATCATTTATTTAAAAACGTTTCAATAAAGGCACTTAATATTTCCGATATGCTAAGAATGCCCCCGGTTGTAAATCTTCCACGACTAGAAATTAAGAAAAAGGACTAATGTTCTTTTCTTTTTCTTCTTTTTTTGTTTTAGGTATTTTTAAGGTAGTATCTTTTATGTGCACTTTGTTTGTTCGACCGATACGTATTCTTTCTATTATATTTCTTTTTTCAAGATCATCTAATAATCTAGATACGCGAGCTTTTGAAAAATCCGTAATTTTTACAATGTCTCGCTGTCTGCAATTTTCGCCTTTTTCCTGAATAGCTTCTAAGACTTTTTTTTCGTCATCGCGAAGAACGGATAATACTACACCTGTCTTTTTTGCACTATGGGATTTATATCTGAAAAAAACAATTAAAATTAATGCAAAAGACAATATTATTGCTTCATATAACAAATTATCCTGATTAGTTTGACTTATATTCTCGAAATATGCGCTAAAAACGGTTGCCTTTCCTAAAGGCGGGTTATTTAGTATCCAGGTTATTGTTGCACGTCTTCCCGTCCCACCTATACTTCCGTCTTTTGGGTATATTGCATCAAAATCTTTTTCATCCACAAGACCGCTGCCTTCCGGCAATATAAGCATAAATTTCAAATTATTTGTTGGTTCTCGCGTATTCATCGTATATGTAAATATTTTAGCATCCATGCTTTGCGTTATGATTGAGGGTGCATCATATTTTATCGTAACTTCATAATCATTTTTTGTTGTATCTTTTGGATCACATGCAATCTCCACACCATAAGATCTAGCTTCCGTACTGCATGCAAGAACCCCTAAAGAATCATGCACTTCTAAATTTGTTAATTTCGAATATGCGGCATAATACATCTTATTTGTTGTAAGCTCTTCATATTTAATTACGACAGTAAAATGTGCATTACCGACATCATCCAATGTTACCGTCATGTCATGAGATGAAACGATAGCAGCAAACGATAAAGGCATAGCTAAAATAAACACGAATACCATTGTTGCTAAAATTAATTTCAAATTCATTTAAACACAAAAACTTATTTATTATAATCTATGATTTGATTAACATTCCGCCAAGACCTGCTTGCGCATACTTGTGCATCATATCTGAAACAGATGCCAATGCCCCTTGAGCATCACTCATAGACAAAGTTATTTTATCGGGAGCAATTATCTCAACAACGCTGGGTGCATAATTTAAAACAATGTTTACTAAAGTCTCGAATTCTTTTGCAATAATTATAATCTCTGCTACTTGCGAAAATAATATGGGTAATCCTTGTTCTTTTAGATGATCCGGCGCATCTATTTTTTCAATAGGCACAAAATTTTTCTCCACCAAATAAACTCTTTTTTCATCAGATAAAATCAAATCTATGTGTTTTTTCAAAGAACTTTGCGCAAGCTCTTTTGTCGATGCCTGAACTTCAAAAACCATCCATGATTTAATCCATCCTTTTTCTAAAAGTTCTTTTTCATCATATTTTTTTTCTTTCATGTAATCATACTCCGTTTAATTTTAAAATAAAGGATAAAACGTTCTTCTTTTTTGTAAAAAACGTTAAATAATCCTTTTGGAACAATAAAACAACACATAAACACCCATGAAACAATTAA
>WSZW01000133.1 GCA_013139905.1 archaeon | reverse complement strand
GCGCTAGGATCTTTTGACTGGTATCATGGAGATATTTTGGATAAAGTACTTGAAGATATGGACATTTCTTTTGAAGTATTTGAATTGCCTGATGGAACACGCCATGCAAAGAAACAAGGAGATTCATATAGGGTCGTAGGGATGGGAACGGCTGTGTATTTTCCAGATGAAAAACAGATTTATCTCTCCGGAAATAGTATAGGGTATGGTTTAGGTATTGATAAAGAGCATGCTTTAGAAGTAGGAAATCGTTTGGACGGCTTCGAAATTATTCTTAAATGATAATTTTTTTTGTTGAATATAATGTTTGGATAAAAGAAGTTTTTATGTAATAAAATTGAGTAAAAATTTGGGAGAATGAGTGTAACTGACTTAACCATGTATCTTTTGTTATACGCCCCGACTACTGAAAGGAGGAGAGCGCAGTGTGGCTCGATATGGAATGTCGAGAGTTGAGAATAAGCAAATTCAGCACCCTTTTTGCATAAATGTAAATTGAAACCAAACAACAAATATTATACCAGAAATAATAATAAAAGGAATTAAAAATTTCTTATAGTTTTTATATTTTAAACTTCCTATTAGATAAAATCCAGAAATGATTAATAATGGAATGATTAATCTTAAAATCTTTAGATATATAGGGGTATTGTCAACACACATAATATTATATTTGTAGTTAGTGTTTAAATAATTGCTTTTTTTCAATTCCATTTAACAAATGTGCTTTTGAGAAGTTCTTGTATCTATGTTGATTGTTAGCAAGAATTTGGACGGAACGAAGTGAAAGTGCAGCGTTCCTTTGCGTATGATGCAGGCAAACAACCGTCATTGAATATTTAATTGTAAATCTAAAGGAGGATTTGAAAAATATGCCCGTACATCAAATTTTGGATCCATTAGTTCAATCATTTCAAAATCTTCACGTTTTATCAACTTAAAACCCTCATTGGAAATGTATTTTTTCTTGAAATCTGAAAAATTAGAAACAGTAAAGTCAGCATCGCCACGTTCAGGTCGTGTAGGGTCAGGAATGCGGATTTTTAACAATTTTAGAACTCCGGAAACTGTTTGCAATGGTTCAATGTGAAAAAGTAAACCAGTTTGAGTTTCTTTAATAACATTTCCAATTTTCCGTGTAACTTCTAACAGCTCTTCATATTCTTCTTTGTTTTGAGAAAAAATACAAGCATAATTTACTGGCGTATCTTTATGATCAATATATTTATTCTTGAGAGCAGTAGCTTTTTCAACAATATTTTTTACTTTGATTTTCAAATCTTTCGTATCCATAATATTATTAAATTACAGTTGATTTAAATAAGTTGCTAAAGGTTGTTTGTTAAATGATGTGTTGCTTAACTATTGTGCTTTTGAGAATCTTGTATTTATGCTGATTATTAGCAAGAATTTAGACGGAGATAAGTGAATTGAGAGCGCAGCGTGGTCGAAGCGAAACGGAGAGGTAAATCAGAAGCCCCTAAAAAGGTAACTTTATTAAGGGATCTTTATTAAAAATAGTTATGGAAGAAAAACTCGCAATAATTATGTCCGGCGGAGGCATGAAATCAAGTTATGGAGCTGGTGTAATTCTTGCTCTTGCTGAAAAATACAAAATCACTGAACCTTTTTTACTTATTTGCGGTTCTGGCAGTGCAGGGGTCGGCTCTTATTATATTTCAAAGCAATACAAATCAATTCGTAATATTGGGACAAATCTTGTTTCTTCAAAAAATTTTCTAAATCGTAAAAGATTCTGGAAAATAATAGATATAGATTATCTTATTGATGTAATTTTTAAGAAACAAGATCCATTGAAAGAAGAATTGATTTACAAGTCAAAAACAAAATATTTAATTCCTGCACTTAATAAAAATACAGGAAATATAGATTATTTTGATAATCAAAATAAAATGGATATTTTTGAAAGTATGAGAGCCACAAAAGCGGTACCCATTGCATTTAAAATAAATCCAAAGATTAAAATCAAAGATTCAGTTTATTGTGATAGCCTTGTTTCATCAAGAGCAGAATCCCATATTCAAAAAGCGATAGATTTTGGAGCAAATAAAATATTGATAATTAACAACATTTCACATCAAAAAAGTGGTTTAAACAATTTTTTCTTTTATATATGGATGTTCTTTCAAAAATGTAAAAAAAATTATTACCAAACCGAGAAAAAGTTATCAAATTATAAAATACCACGAAATGTAAAGCTATTTATACTTTGTCCAAAATCTAAAATAAGGATTTCCACTTTGAATAATAATATTGATTTACTTCGCCAGACTATTGACCAAGGATATCAAGATACTATTTCTAATAATAAATTGAAGTCATTTCTAAAATAACGGGGACTTTTGATTTGTTATGTATAACTTATGGGATTTTGAGAAGTTCTTGTACTTATGCTGATTGTTAGAAGGAATTTGAACGGAACGAAGTGAAGCGAAAGCGCAGCGTCCCCTTGAGTTTTTATATTTGAGACTATTTATTAAATTTCGAGCATAGCGAGTCAATAGTTTAGAAAAAGAAAAGCCCCGTTTTATTTAATCCATTTTAAGGTTTCTTCAAATAATTTTTGTTCAGTTCCTTCTTCAATAAACCCATGAGTTGCACCATCTATGATTACAGATTTATTTTGTGCTTTAATTTTATTTAGATAAGGTTTCCACAATTCATGTTTATTAGACTTTCCTGCAAATATAATTTTACATGGAATAGACAATTTTTCAACTAAATAATTTAAATCAGCAGACATCCATTCATCGACCATTGTTTTACTAACAAGGAAATCCATGTCCCAATGGAATATATATGTATTCAAGTTAGAATCGTAAGTTGCTTTTTTATCTTCAATCTTTTTGAAGGGTGTAGTTGGATCCCATAAAATTATTTTTGTAATATTTGATAAATCAGTACTTAAAATTACTAATGGACCAAAACTATGTCCAATCAAAATAAGTTCATCGTATTTATCTTTAAAATTATCAATGATTAATCTTAAATCTTTTGAATGGGTAGTAATACAACTTTCTGTCAATGATCTAGCGTGGATATTTCTTGAATAAAAATCAAACCTAAATGTGTCAAATTTTTTCTTATTGAAATATGGAACTGCATTAAAATAATGGTGTTCATCTTTGTTACCTGTAAATCCATGAACAAAAATTAATAATGTTGAATTATTATTTGAATCAAGAGTTCCGTAAATAATGTGATTATCATCAGTGTTTAATTGAATTTCTTTTCTCATACTAGTATAAATGTTTAGAGATTTAAATAGTTTGCTTTAAGGGGCTTTTCTTTTTTTTGTCTCAAATATAAAAATTTCATATAACTATCTGGGATT
>WSZW01000114.1 GCA_013139905.1 archaeon | reverse complement strand
TAAGAGTTATCCTATGAATATTTTTAAGAAAGAACTTCGCGGGGATGTTTTGTTAACAGAAATATTAAAAAACCATATTTTGATAAAAGATGTAGATGGATTTGTTAGAGTGGTGATGAAATGGATCAAATAAAACTACCAATTTGGTAGTTATTATTTTTGTTAGTTTATGATTGTTTGAAAACTAATTTTTTGTGTTTGTTATCTACTAATTTAGTAGTTATTAGTAGGTTTTAGTAGATAATTGGTAGTTATTGCAAGAACGTTATTTTTTCCGTAGCGGTGTCTTTGGTGAGGTTTCGTCCAGAAATATGTTTTTTGGGTTCAGGTTTCCGATAATTATTACGCCAATCATTTCGGCCAGCTCGCGTTCGTATAAAGCGGCGCCCGGGAAATAATGATTAATTGTTTTAATTGATGCGTTTATACGAGGAATTGTTGTTTTTAGATTGACTGTGAATGTTTCGTTTGATATGTGATATATTACTTCAATAACTTTTCCCGTGTCGGTTCCGGTTATTGTTGATATTCTATAGAATCCTGAGAGACGTAATTTTGCTATTTGTTTTATTAGTTCGGTTGCTGGAATTTCAATTATGCATGAATTGTCTTTCATGCATGTAACGGTTCCTATTTTTTTAAAGTCCATTTTTTTTCGCCTAATTTATTGTGCTTCCGTGATGATTTCCTTTAACAGCTAAATATATTTCTTTTGGATTTGTTCCATCTACAACTATAAGTGGTATTTTTTTTTCTTTTAATATTTTTACAGCTTTATAATCGCAAAGTCCGTATTTACCCGGGGCTTGTTCGTTGTTTTTTAATATGTCTAAGAATTGGTCGTAAGAAAGTTTGTCTATTTTTTTTGCATTTTTAAATTCGGCAGGGTTTTTGTCATACACACCGTCAATGTTTGTTGCGTTTATCATTAAATCAGCTTTTATTTTTTTTGCCAGGTTTGCGGACACGCCATCTGTTGATTGTCCGGGAGCGGTTCCGCCACAGACAATTATTTTCTCACTCATATTATATTGATTTGTGATTCCCAGATATGTTGTTTTTATTTCCTGTTCTGCATAGTTCCCAAGAGCGGATGCGAAAATCGCGGCGTTTGCTCTTGTTAATTTGATTGCAACATAATCTTTTTGATAATCATTACAGTTAAGTTCGTCTGCAATATCTATGTATTGTCTTGCTATTTTTCCGCCACCAATTACGACTATGACTTTGTTTTTTTTTGATATGTTAATTATTTCGTCAGCGTATTTTTGGATGTTTGCAGCACTAAAATCAGATGTTAAAAGTGAGCCACCAAGAGAGATTATTATTTTCATAAAATTTACCTGTTTGTTAATCTTTAAACTTCTTTTCCCAAATGCTGATTGTTTTTATAACGCCATCTATTATGGCTTCGGGCTTTGGCGGGCATCCGGGTACGTACATGTCGACCGGGATTATTTTGTCTATGGGTCCACAAACATTATATGCGTCTTTAAATATGCCTTTTGTAATTCCACAACTGCCAACGGCAATTACTGCTTTTGGATTTGGCATTTGGTCGTATATTTTTTTTAATCGTGATTTTGATTTTATTGTAACTGCTCCTGTTACAATTAAGATGTCTGAGTGTCTTGGGTTTCCTTTTTCTACTATTCCGAAACGCTCAACGTCATACATTGGTGTTAGGGTTGCCAGTATTTCTATATCGCAACCGTTACACCCGCCGGTATCGTAGTGTAAAATCCACGGGGATTTTTTTCTTGACAAATTTAGTATTTTTGAAAATATGTTTACCATGTTAAAACCAATATTATTATTATTATGAATGCTGCGGTGCAAACTAAAAATAAGTATTCATCAAGTTTTCCTGAGTGCGCATCTGAAAGCAAATCAAGCTTTAATGTGTTTATGATTGTGTTGTATGTTTCGTTTTTTGCTAAGTCTATATCTTTAGAATCTACTGTTTCTCCGCAAGCATACATTGTTGTTTTTTCGCCGGTGAATTTTTTTGTTTTTGTTGCGTGATACAGAATTGCAATTATTGTAAAAAAGATTAACGCGATTATTCCTGAATCATATTGAGTGTAATTTAAAATCATGCTAATACCTCTTTTATGTATTGCGCGCGGTTTAATAAAGAGCGCGCGGATATATCTGAAATGTCTAGACCTGCGGTATAAAATATGCCAAGAGCGACACACACAGATATTAGAATTGTGATTATTATTATGGTTGGTTTATCTAATATTGTTTTTTTTGTATCTGTATTTGACATGAATAAAACGACATATGCTTTAAGGGAATACGCTAGTGTTATTACGGATGTAAAAATCGCAATTAATGTTATTATTGGATTTATTTGCAGGCTTGCAGTATATAATAGCCATTTGCTTGCAAATCCGTTTGTTAACGGAATGCCGGCGTTTGCGATTGCACCTACGAAAAAACCAATTGATAGAAATTTGTTTTTGTTTCCTGTTCCTGCCAGTTCTTTTAGGCTTGATGTATTGTGCTTTAATATAAGAACGCCAGCGGTTAAGAATAAAAGAAGTTCTATAAATACTGTGTTTATTGCATGAAATATTGCGGCGTTATATGCTTGTCTTACAAATGCACCCATTCCAAAACCAAGTACTACAAATCCGAGTTGTGCGATTGAAGAATAACCTAGCATTCTTAGTATATCTTTTTGTTTTAGTGCCATTAGAGAACCTATAATCATAGATAAGAGTCCAAGAACGATTAGAATGTAATTGAATATGAATATTTGATTAAAAATTATAAAGTACAGTCTTAATATTGCATAAATTGCGGTCATACTTACAATGGATGCTAATATTGCACTTATTTGAGGCATTGATGCTTGTGAAATGTCGCTTTTAAGATAATGAAATGGTGCAATTGAACTTTTGAATGCAAATCCCGCGAATATAAGACCGAATGCAATTGGTACTGCGATTGCTTTTTTTGATGCAATGATAATTGCGATGTTTGCGATTGTAAGCGTTCCTGTTATTCCATAAATGAGCGCTATTCCTACAAGCAAGAATGAGGAGGTGAATGTTCCTAAAATCAGATATTTTATTGCGCATTCAAGAGCATTTTTGTTTTTATGAAATGAGACTAGTGCGTATGATGATATTGCCATTATTTCAAAAAAGACATACATGTTGAACAAATCGCCGGTGTGTAATATTCCTAAAATTCCTGTGAATAATAGCATGAGCAGACTGTAATATTCTACTTCCCAGGTTTTGATTCTAGATTTAGAATAAATTACAATCATTAGATTTGTGATGGTTGCCAGTGATATAAATATCATGTTGAATGAATCAACTGCGAGTGTTATTCCAAAGGGTGCCGGCCAGCCGGACATGTATTTTACAATTGTACCTTGAAAAAGGACGTTTGGGATTGCTATAATTGTTATAATTAATGCTATGCTTGATGCTAAAAGTGCCATTATATATGAATTTTTTCGTTTTAGTAATCCTATCAATGGTATTAAAAAACCGGTTGCAAGATAGATTATTATTATAAAAAAGCTTAACATATTATCCCTTTAGCCTGTTTAGTTTTTTTGCTGATACGGTTTTGAATTTTTTGTGAATTTGAATTATTAATGCGGCTGCAAGTGCTGTTATTGATAGGTCTATTACGATTGAAGTTAGTACCAATGCTTGCGGTAGTGGGTTTGCGAAAGTTTCAGCAATTGGTGTATTAAGTGTTGTTAATATTGGTGCTATTTTTGTTTGGGTTGTTTGGAAATATCCAAGAGCAATTAAAAATAAGTGAATTCCGTTTGTAAATATTGTAAGTCCTATTATTTTTTTTATCAGATTTTCTTTTGCAAGAACGGTATAAATTCCTAGTGTCATTAATATAAAAGATATTGTGTAGCTAATCATTTTTATCATTTACCATGTCGATTTTTTTGATTTCCATTCTTCTTTTATGAGTGAATATATAATTATCATTAGTCCGGATGCAACTACAATGGAACCAAAAAGATTAAGGTATATTGTGACCCCACCGCTCCAAAGTGTTAATGGGGTTTGGGTATGCAAAAGATCCGGCCTTAAAACAACTTCCATAATTATTATTGCTAAAAGGGATACACTCGCGATGCTTTTTATGTCTTCTATTTTTATTTCGTTGAATTTGTTTTCTACTTCTTTTTCTGTAAATGCTATTACTAATAGCAGGAATGCAGATGCCATTATAGCTCCTGCGGGGAAACCACCACCGGCAGATAAGTGACCGTGAAGTGCTACGTAAAATCCAAACATAAGGATTATCGGGAAAAATATTCTGGTTGCAGTTTTAATTATGATATCCATTATTACACCTTTTTTTTGTCAGCTAGTCCTTTTTTATGCGATACTAAAAAAACAGCTATAATTGCAGCAAATAAAACGGTTTCTTCTCCCAGGGTGTCGTAGCTTCTAAAATCCCATATAATGGAATTTACGATGTTTGCGGATCCTGTTTTTTCAAGTGCGTTTTGAATATAATAATCTTTTACGTTGTTTTCCGGCGGCATTATTGATGTTGATGCGAAGATAAAAAGGAAAAGAAAACCAAATGCTACTAGAATGCTTATTGTGTTTTTCATTAATTATTCCTCCTCCTTTCTGCCACAGCGATTTATAGTTACTACAAGTATAAATGTTCCAATTCCGGCAGTTACTGCTATTTGTGTGATCGCTATGTCGGGAGCCGCCATCAGATAAAAAAGTGCGGCAATTACAATGTCCAGACCGCATAAAATTAATATTGATTTTAGCATGTCTTTTGTTTCAATTGCATATATTGCAAGTATGATGCATAAAATAAGTAATGTTTCAAATATCATTTTTTAATCACAAGATCATTTTTTATTAAATTTTTGGGTTTTATGCCGTGTCTGTGTGCTGATTTTCCAATTGCGTGGCCGGTTGTTGCGTTTGATAATAACATTAGTAATATGATTATGATTATTTTTATTGTATATGTTTTGTTTTCAATAGCAAGGGCTATAAGTGGTAATATTATTCCGCTTATTGTTATTAGTGTTGCTGCATGAATTCTTGTATATACGTCGGGGAATCTGAAAAGACCAATTGCGCCTACAAAAATTACGATTGCTGAAATGCAGTAAATTATCATTTTTTTTTCACCCATTTAACAATTGATAGTGTTCCTATGAATGATAAAAGAACAATGGCGAATGCAATGTCTATGTAGAGAGCAGAATCAATCATGATTGCGTATGTTATGATGCCTAATATTGATATGTTTGCAAGTATGTCTAGTGTTAAAAGTCGGTCTGCGAATGTTGGACCTTTTATTAATCGTAAAAACACGATTAAGGTTGCAAAAGTATAGAATAGTAAAATCATAAGCGCATCTTCTTAATATTTTTTTCAAAAATAATGCCGTGCATTTTCTTTTTAAATATAAGATAATGTACGTATATGTCGTCTTTTATTTCAAGTGTGAATGTTCCGGGTGTTAATGTTATTGAGTTTGCAAGTAATGTTTTTTGTGTGTCGTTCATTGTTTTTGTTGGTATTTTTATGATTGCCGGATTTATGTTTCCGGTAAGTATTAAAGCAAATGTTTGAATGTTTGATTTTATTTCTTCTATTAAAAATATTATTATGTATTTTGTGAAATATATACAATTTATAGGATTTAATAACTTTTTTGGACTTTCGTAGAATAAAAAATCTTTTGAAATTAATGCAATAATGATTGCCGTTAAAAAGCCAACAGCAAGTTCGAGATTTGTGTTTGGAACTAACGTTAACCAAAATAAAATCATAAATATTATACTCGTAGTTGTTTTCGGCATAGTTATCGTATAAAATATAGGTGTACTGCTAAATAAAGTTTTTTTATTTTTTTAAGTATTTTATGTTTTGATTAATATTCCCAAAAACCAAAATTGATAGTGTGTGACGAAGTTTTACATGTTCCATAATTATCTGTGCAGGCTTCAGTATCACATTTAACTATACTTATGACATCTCCCGCATTCAGTGGTATTTGTAATCTACCGACTGATGGATAAAATTGAATGTTATTTATGTAGTATTTTATAATTGTGTTTCCACAATAAAAACTTCCAGTCACACCACCAAAGGTTCCAAGATAACCTCCTCTTGATCCTACTGTGACGCTTCCGACATTAAAACTGGTATGAGCGCTGACGGTAAATGAAAATGTCTTGCTCATCCAAATTGATGTACTTGGTATTCCTCCACTTGTTGCCGCGGCGGTCTGCACAGTTCCGTCTGGAAAAACAATTCCATTTCCAGAACCATTTATAGAAATATTTCCCGAATTAATAATTTTATTATTATTCATATCAATATTGTTGTCAACATAAAGTTCACTTGCAGAATGATATTGTCCTGTTGGGGGCGTTGGTGCTAGAGCAATAATATTTGTAATTGTCATGATTAAAAAAGGAATTGCGATAATTAATCCCAGTATTAAAAAATGCTTTTTTTCAAAAGTGAAATTAATTGTTATTGACATAAGTAATTATAATAATTCTAAGTTTATAATGTTTTTTATTAGTTATTTGGTGGGCCGAGGCGGATTTGAACCGCCGATCTTCGCCTTGTAAGGGCAACGTCATAACCAACTAGACCACCGGCCCATTAAAATGGTTTAATAATTAGAATCCTATTGATTGTATATATCATCAGGATACTAAAATTTTAAATATCTGTTGGCGTTTCTGTTAGAAAAATAGATTATTGACATATTTTTAATTATGGCGGAATTATTTTTTATTTTTTTAATATTATTTGTTTTTTCTTTGTTTTCTTTTTTTTAATATTAATTTTTTTTCTATAAATGAACTTATTGCGACTAGTGTGCCGCCTATTAAAATTGCAGTTATTGTTGGTGCGTATCCTAGTTGAGGGGATAATACATAAGAGCTTATTTCTTTTGCAGTCCAGGTCATGGTAAATAATAATAAGAAATATGTTATGTATTGTGTAAATATTCCTTTTTTATCTGATATGTATTTTCCAATACCTATAAGTACGGCACTTACAAAAAGCAAGAATGCGGCAGATTGAATAAAATAAGCGATATTCATTATTATTTCGGTTGTATTTGCTATGCGTACTGTTTCGTATCCGGAAAATATACCCAGTATTAAAATCGCTATTGAAACTAAATACATAAAAAAGCTTGATTTTTGAACTTTAAGCGAGATATGAATTTCTTGTGATATTTTTGTGATTATATGTTCTAATTGAAAACCTTTTATGAATAAATACGAGCCTATAATTCCTAATATTAGACGACCGCCCGCATTGCCAAAAAGTGCATAGATAATTATTGCAATTGCCGGAAGGCCGATAAACATATTTGCTGCTTTTTTATCGGACAAAATAGATGTTATGAATTCATACATCAGATAATAAGCACCTTCAAGTTGGTTGTTTTGTTTTACAATTATTTTTTGAGTATAGACATCTTTTATTCTTGAGCGGATTAGAGGCAAGACATATTCGTCTTCAGCTCCATCTGTTATGAGAATAATTTCGTTTACTTTTCTTTTTTTAAGTATTTGATCTAATTGGGTAAGTATTTGCCGGTCTGAAACGATGCCCACATCAATATCGCCGGTAAGTGTTACAACTTCTGCTTTGTTTTTTCTTTTTAATTCATCAAAAATTTGAATTGCTTTAAAGATTGCGTTTACGTCAGAATCTCCGGGGTCTGCAAGTGCTAATTTTTCTGCAGCATTTAGATTTTCTTTTCTGCCAATAATTGGACCTTTTATGTTTGCTTTTCTTTCAAGATCATTATCTCTATCAATACAAACTACAAGAATGTGGGTTTCTTTTTCTATTGTTGTTGGTAACATACGAAATATTTGTTTTAATATTTAATAAGTATTTATTTTGTGGTAATTATTGGTGTGTCTTTTACAATTACTGTGTGTTCTGCCTGGGTTACTATGCCGTTGTTGATTTCTTTTAGTGTGTTGTATCCGTAAATTGCGCCAATAGATATTAATTCTTTTAATGCAAGATTCAAAATAATGCCTTGAGGTTGTTTTATCCAACGTGCGGCAAATGGCAGGCCGTTTACTTTGGTTTTGGCATAAGACAGAATTTGACGTGCTGCAGCTGAGCGTATGGATTTTTGTTTTTCAAACATATATATGTGACAATTAGAACTTTCTTTTATTGATCCGCCACCATCGGTCAAGAATGGTTCTATTGCAATTACATCATTTTCCTGTAAAATTGCTTTTGTGTTTGTTTTTATGTTAGGTATCATGAATCCCGTGTGTAATTTGTATCTTTCGAGTTTATGGCCTGTAAGATTTGAAATTGGTTTATATCCATTAGTTGTAATTATTGATTCTATTGTTTCGCTTATTTCTTTTACCGGTCGCTCCGGTGTTGCAAGTTTAACGGCTTCATCTCTTGCTTTGTTTATTATGGTTACCATTTCAGTTTTATCCGGGTCAAGACATACCGTGTATGCTGAATCTGCTATGTATCCGTCAATATGTACACCCGTATCTATTTTTATAGTGTCTAAGTCTTTGAAAACTGTTGTGTCATTTGGTGTTGGGGTGTAGTGTGCGGCAATCTCGTTTATTGAAATATTTACGGGAAATGCAACTTGACCGCCTAAATCTCTAGTTAGATTTTCTATTTTATTAGCAACATCTAAGAGAAGTACACCGGGTTTTATCATATCTTTTGTTTGTTTTCGAACATCGGATAGTATTTTTCCGGCTTTTATATATTTTTCTTGGTCAAAATCAGTCATTATTATCGCCAGTATTTAATTTATATGTCAAATATATAAATACCAAGGGGTAATTTAGCCATATGCCCTTCAAAAAAAGAGAATTATTGAAGAAGAGTTTTGTTCTTTTGATTGTTCTTTATGCGTTTTTATTGAGTATAAATCTGATGGGTGTGTCATTTCAATTTTTTGGTATGGATTTTGCTAAAGGGCTTTTTGAATTAACTTCAAATCCTTTTGTTGGTCTTTTTGTGGGTATTTTAGCAACCAGTCTTATACAAAGTTCTTCATCTACAACGGCACTTGTTGTTGGTCTTGTTGCTGCAGGGGTTTTTGATTTAACGTCAGCAATACCAATTATTATGGGGGCGAATGTCGGTACGAGTGTTACGAATTTGCTTGTTTCTTTAAGTCATAGTACGAAAAATGGTGAATTTAAGAAAGCGTTTAGTGTTGCGGTTGTTCATGATATATTTAATATGTTGACGCTTTTAATTATTTTTCCGTTAGAAATGGCGTTTCATTTGATTGAAAAAAGTGCGATAGTTGTATCTGGTTTTTTTGTTAGTACTACAGCATCAACATTTACAAGCCCGATTTCTTTTTTAGTGTCTCCAGTTGCTAACTGGATTTCTGTGGAATTATTTATGAAGAATGCGATTATTATTCTTATATTTGCGCTTGGAATATTGTTTTTATCACTGAATGTTTTTGTTAGAATTGCAAAACCTCTCGCTAAAACGGAATTAAAGGATGTTATTCATAATTCATTATTTAAGAGTTCAAGAAGAGCATTTATTTTTGGAATTGCGCTTACTGCTTTTGTTCAAAGTAGTTCGGTTACAACATCACTTATGGTTCCGATGGCTGCGGTTGGCCTTCTTACTATAGAAAAGATTTATCCTTATATTCTTGGTGCTAATATTGGAACTACTATTACTGCTATTTTGGCATCGCTTGCAACCGGGAGTCCTGTAGCGCTTACAGTTGCGATGGCACACTTAATCTATAATATTTTTGGAATAGTTATTTTCTTTCCTCTTAAAAAAATACCAATATTTCTTGCTCAGAAATTTACGGAGTATGCAATTCATTCAAGACGATATGCTATCGTCTATATTTTTATTGCATTTTATGTTGTTCCGTTTACAATAATATTTTTGTTTTAGTGTTTTAATTCCAGCCGAAAAGGCCTTTTTGTTTTCCTTTGTTTAGAATATCGTCTTTAGTTATACCTAATACGGACAGGATTCTCATGGATGCGGGTAATATTTGGTTGTTTAGATAATAGTCTGAATCATACGTTTTTGCAAATTCGAAAAGTTCTGCTTTATCTGATATTTTTCCTGAACCCGCTGTTATTATGTATTGGATTGTTTGGCCGGGGTGTATTTTTACACCTTTTGCAATTGCTTTTTTTGCGGCGGCAACGTGCGGGCCTATTTGAGTGTATTTATCGACAGAACGTGTTAGTTGGGTATAAATTCCCAGTTTTTCTTTTTTTATCTTTTTATCTTTTAAATCTTTTATTATTTGTTTTAGATAATTAATTGCTTCTTGTTTTTTGTTGTTTAAGACAAGGGTTAGTATTTTTTCTTGTGTTTCTTTTGCTAGGGGCGACCAGTCGCGTCTTACTTGTTCAAAGCCTCTTATTGTTATGTTTCCTTTATTATCTAATAGGGCGTATTTCTTTTTGGCGCCACCAATACCTGTTTTTTTAGCAACGAAAATGCCTCGGATAAAACTGCCTTCGTGTTCTAATTCCATTATTCCCGGTAATGTTTTGTTTACGTTATTTAGAAATTCATGTATTTTTTCTTTTGTGGTGTTTCCTGTTTTTAGAAAAATAGAATCTGTGTCGCCGTAAATTATTTTAAAGTTTTCTTTTTCGGCCATATTAATTATTTTGTGGATGTAGTATCTGCCAAACGCTGTTGTTGCCTGTGCGCATGGGCGTAAATACCAACGGGATGCAGCGAAGCCTAAATAGCCATAAAATGCGTTTGATACGGTTTTAAGTGCGTATTGTTGTGCGTATAAATCCCTGTATTTTATTGTTTCTTTTTTTTGTTTTTTTAATTCTTGTTTTATTTTTATTCTTTCATTGATTAGGTCTTTTACTACCTGAGGAACGAAGCCTTCTTTTTTTGTTGTGAAGCAGAAATCAAATCCCGGAACTTTTTCTTTGCAATTTTCATATTTAATTGTAAATGGGTCTATGTTGTGGGATACTATTATGCTTGGGTATAGTGATCTAAAGTCAAAAAGTGCTATGTTTTCGTGAAGTCCGGGAATTGGCTCTACAACAAAAGCACCTTTTATTGCGTCCAGTAAATTTCTTTCATCCATAATTTGGCTTGTTGGTCTGTTTGGGACTATTATGTTCATTGTTGTTGCTTTATTTATTGCGTAGGCTTCAACAAGTTGGCCGTAAGTCATTCTGGTTACATCTTGCGGGGTTTGTTTTGTTAATTTTGATAGTGCGAATATGTTTGGGATGATGTGTTCTGCAAGTTTTAATGTGATGTAAGAATCGTGGATGCAATATTCTGCTATTTTGTCTAAATGTTTTTTTTGCGCCCAATATTGTTTCATTTGCTCCCAGGACATATCTTTTTTTTGTAATCCTAAAAGTTCATTTGCAACTGCGTTTAGTGTTAATATTTCGGATGTTATTGTGGCTTTCATGATTCGTGATATGAATTGGTATAAGTCAATGTGGCCTCTGCCTTCAACTAATGCTGCTACGAAACGACCCTTTTTTTTGTTTGTTGTGGGGTTTTTTGTTCGCCCCATATTTATTGTGCATTTTAATTTTTTTGCGCGATTTTCAATTACGGGGAAATCAAACGCATCACCATTATATGTGATTATAAAATCGGGATCTTCTGTTTTAATGATTGATTCTAGTTTTTCTATTAGTTCTTTTTCGTTTTTGACCAGAATTGTGTCTTTATAATTATCTTTTTCGTATGCTATTGCTTTTTTTAATCCTGTGTTTGTTACAACGGAGGCCAGGATGATTATGTTTTCTTCTTTTTTTTGTATTGTTTCAAGATCGAATGCCAATATTTTTGGTGTTTCTTTTTGTTTTGTTATATGTTTTAGAGATAATAGTGTGCCTGTTATATCTGCTTGTATGTCTGTTTTTTCGTCATTGTATGTGGCGTCATACCACGCGGACGGGGCGATATTTTTATCGGCTAAATATTTTTTGTGTATCGGGATATCATATTCGCGTAAGTCCAGATTGGGGTTTAAATATTTGATTGCTTCTTTTATTTTTGGCATTTCTGATTGTGTTTGTACGTGTATTTTAATTGTTTTTTGCAAAGTACCATCTATTATTTTTTCTATTAGTTCTAATTTTTTGATATTTATTATATTTTTGTTGTTGTCTATTTTTATTTTTTTTAAGTTTGTTATTATTGATTTTATATTGTTATTTTTTTTTGGTATTGCATAAAAATAGGGATTGTATGTGTTGTCAATAAGAACGATTGATTTTCCATCTTCTGTTCGTCCGAAAAGACGGATATTTGAAGAATTGTTTGTTATTGTATAATCTGCATGAATAATCATTAGTTTTGTTTTTTGTATCATGGTATTACCTTGTTTTTATATTAATTAATAGTTGTTTTAAGTTTTGTTGTTTTTTGTTTTGTTTTTATTGTGTCGTGTCGATAGAATTAAATACTTGTGTGGTTAACATAAATGTAATGATTTCCAGTTACTTAAAAACGATACATAAGAAGTTAAATTCTTTTCTTAGTTCTATTTTTTCAAAGAAAAAAGATTTGCGTTTGGGTCTTTATGGGCCTCCAAATGCAGGCAAATCAACGTTAGCAAATACTATTTCTAAAGATTGGCTTGGAGAAGAGATGAGCAGCGTTTCTAATGTTGAGCACGAAACTAGAGAGATCATTCTAAAAGATAAGATTGAAATTTCAAGTAATGGTAAAAAACTTACGTTTAATCTTGTAGATACTCCCGGTATTGCTACGAAAATTGATTATGAAAATTTTGTTAAAAAAGGAATAACTAAAAAAGATGCAAAAACGCGCGCAAAGGAAGCGACAAAAGGTGTTATTGAGGCAATTAAATGGCTTGATAAGATGGATGTTGTGATTGTTGTTCTTGATGCGACAAAGGATCCTGTGGATCAGGTTAATGTTACGATTCTTGGAAATCTTGAGGCTAGAGGTATTCCGGTTTTGGTTGCGGCTAATAAATGTGATCTTAAAGCTTCGGAGGTTACTGAAATTAGAACTGCTTTTCCTCAATATGAGGTTGTGGGTATTTCTGCTAAAAGCCGAGATAATGTTGATTATCTTTATGAGCGACTTTTTGAGGTTTTGAAATGAAAAATATTTCTATAAAGCTTGTACCTTACGAGGCTTTAGAAAGCGGAAGTGTTAAAGACATACTTGCAGATCTTCAGAAAAATACCATTGTTGTTATTGATGCAAAAATAAGTCCTCAAAAAGAGGCAGAAATAATACAAGAAACTATGGCTGAAATAAATGAAAAATTCTCGGGGATAGAAATTAGTTCTTTTGATATTTCAAAGGACGAAGAAACTGATTTTTTGTCCAAGCTTCGCGGCAGACTTGCTGAAATTCTTCTTGGAAAAAAAAGAGGGCTTACGGTAATTGGTCCTGCTGATATTATAAAGAAGATTAAAAAAGATCCAAAAGAGCTTATGGTTCATTTAAGTTGAGTTTTTATGCCGAATAAATGTACTAATTGTGGAAAAATACATCCGGATGATGCAGATTATCTTTTATCCGGTTGTGATTCTTGCGGTTCTAAATTCTTTTTTTATGTTACTGATGCGCACATTAAAAACGCACAAAAAGATGTTGAAAAGTTATCTAAGGAAGAATTAAAAGAAATTGAACAGGATGTTCGAGATATTTTATTGGATAAAAAAATTAAGTGCGGTGTGGATGATACAGTCATACTTGATTTTGAGGCGATACGCGTTATTGCACCGGGTAAATATGAGATAGATATTGTTAATTTGTTTAACCAACGGCCTATTGTGATTAGAGTGGGTTCCGGGAAATATGAGATAGATATTTCCAGCATTGTTGATAAACGGTTGGATTCTTAGTTTTTTATGTAATTTGTTACAGAAATATTGTTTTATTCTGTCCAAAGTTCTTTTACTTGAAATTTAATTTTGTTTTTTCCAAAAAAATTATAAATTTTTTTATTTTGGTTTATTGGAATCATAATTGTGCCGGGATTTAATTTTATTCCATTAATGTCGGCTAATAATCCTTTGTGTGTGTATTCTTTTTTTTCTTTTTTTTCTTTATATCCGTATAGTGTTCTTAGTATTTTGACTTTGTTTTTTGGTGCAATACCAATTGTGTTGAATGAAAAAATTATGTTGTGTTTGAGATTTTTTGGAAGTTCATCATATTTTCCGTAAATTTTTATTCCGTTACTGATTATTTCTCTTTTTAATTCAGTCCACTTTTCAGAGTTTAAATCTCCGATGATACAATTTATTGGTAGATTTATACCTCTTAATTTCCATTTTTTTGATGCAATTTCTTCAAATTCGTTTATTGTTTCGTTAATTATTTTTTGCATAAGTTTTGTATTTGTATTTGGACTTATGTCTATGAATAAATCAATATCGCTTGTTTTGTTGAATGTTTTGTTTGCAACAGAACCAAATAATATGATATTGCGTATGTTATTTTTGGTTTTATCCAGTAATATTGATGTAAAATCATATATGTAAGATAGTATTTCTGTTTGTTTCATATACTTTCACCTATTAGTTTTTCAATAATTGTTTTTATTTCAAAAAATGTTTTTATTGATTCTTCTACATCTTCAATAGATTTGTTTTTTCCGTAACAAAGTATATTTCTTAATTGTTCTTGGCGAATTAAGTTGGTAAAAAGTTCTTTTTTGCTTGGAAAATCAAACGGGAATTTTTCTTCTGCTCGTTTTTTAGATGCAAACCATTTATGGTTGACGTTAAATCCGTGAGAAATTAGGTTTTGTTTGTGTAAAAATAATGCAAAATAATTTGTGGATCCTTCGGATGTTGCGAATCCAATTAGTTTTTGACGTTCATTTATTATATTTCTTCTAAGTTTTTCATTAATGTCGTCTTCAAATTCTTTTATTATTATTTTATGTTCTTCTATGGATGTCATGCAGTTATTTTGTTTTTGATGTTTATAGGTTTATGTAATTTGTTACAGAAATATCTGTAATTCGTTACAGATTATTCTTTTTTTGTGTATATACTTATGTATTATATTACCTAAGTTTTGGGTTATTCTTTGCATGTATAATTGGTATATTTGTGTTTTTATGATTTATCATTTTGACGTTTATGGTTTAATATGTTAAATCATTTTTTTATGTATGTTATGGTATACTATACGTTTTTTGTACTTTTTGTTGTATTTGCAACATCGGAGATACGGTCTTTTACATAATATTTAAATATATGAATCATCTTAATAATTCTATGATTAAAGAAAATAGACAATTGTCTAAATATTTAGACATTATTTCCCTGTTTTTGCCTGATTACAATACACAACTTACTGGACGTGAAATGGGGCGTAGGTTGGGCATAAATCACCAGACAGCGCTTAATAAAATTAATTTTCTTGTAGATAAGAATATAATTACTTTTGAACGAAAGGGTGCAAATAAAGAATATATGCTTAATTTTAATAATTATTCAACAAAAATTTTATTGGTTATGGCAGAAAACTCTGTTGCTGTAAATGCACTTTTCGATACAGAAATTAATGTTATTGTGCCTGAACTTATTGATTCTTGCGAGATTATGATACTCTTTGGTTCTTTTTCATCTGGCACACAGGACGAGAATTCGGATATAGATATCATTTGCGCGGGGAAGTGCAACAAAGAAATGGTTGGGAAAATAAGACGTAAAAACCCTCGCGAGATTAATGTGCAATATATAACTCGGCGGGGGCTTGAGAAATCACTTAAAGACCGAAACGCGCTTGCTATGGAGATTTTGCGAAATCATAAGATATTCGGTGATGTGTCGAAAGTAGTTGATATTTTTTGGACGTGGTATTCCGGTAAAAGGTAAATTATTTTGGTGTGCAAAACAAAAACGAGGCATAAAACTTATAGCGCCGAACTTACATTTGAGCTAAGCGTATATGAGCGAAGCGGATGACACTTTTGAAACTATGCATGTTGCAAAGAAAAAATGGAAAGTCATTACTGCATATTATTCGTGTTATAATGCATTATATTCTATTTTGATGCGGTGCGGCATAAAGTGTGAAATTCACGATTGCAGTTTAAATCTCATGTTTTTAATTAATGGGTTTAAAACAGATGATGTTTTGTTTTTAGAATCCCTTAAAGATGATCGTATAAATGTGCAATACTACTTAAAAGATATTGAACTTAATGACGAAACTTTTGTAAAGGCATTTGTTTTTAAATGTAAGCATGTTTTGAACACATTAAATCAAAATGATATTGAATGCATTCGAAAAAAAGTTCTGGATCTTGTGGGGAATATATGATTGCGGTTTTTGTTTATTATAAGTGTTGTCTATAAAACTAGACAATTGACTATTTTTTTGTATTAATCACAATTTCAAATGTTTTTGTTGTACCTAAAATGTTTGCTGTAATTGTGTTTGTGCCGGGGTTTAATGGTTTTAGTTCTATGTTCGCGCGGTATCTTTCTTCTTCATCATTTAGCATTGTTGTGTATTTTCCTTTGCCGCAAGGGTATGTATCCGTTTCTGTCGTTATAAGACATTCTGTGTCTTTTATGAAAAATCCGGTTATTTTATCATGGACTGTGAATTTGAACGGAAGTGTTGATTTTTGTGTTATTTTTTTTCTTTGTGTTATTGGCGGCTGTAGTGTGAAAACGGGGTCAAATACGTAGAAATTCGCATGTTTTGCGGGTATTGATGTTTCTCCGTCATAGATGATTGTTACTGCGTGTCTTCCTTCTTTAGGTGTGTTTATGTTGAATGTGTGTGTGTTTGTATTTGTTGTTATGTTTTTTGATTCGTATTCTTGGTTGTCTAAGTATAGGTATAGTTTTCCGTTTTCGTAAATGCTGCTTGTGATGGTTATTTCAACTGTGTTGTTATTGTTTATTGTTGTGTTTTTTGCTATTATATTGGTTATTTCCATCGGGCTTGTGTATGTTATTATGATTGTTGCTTTGTTTAGGATGTCTGTTGTTGTGTTGTTATGTATTTCTAGCGGGGTTATTATGTGTATTTCTTTTGTGTTGTCGGGGTTGTCGTATATTTCGTAATTATAGTTTATTTTTGGGTATTGTTCTGTTATTGGATTAATTGTTTGGTTGTAGTATTGGTCATACGGCATGTATGTGATGTTTAGATTTTTTTCTGTATTGTATGTTGGTTTGAATTTTATGGATTGTAGGTTTGCGTTTTGCGGTAATGGGTTTATTAGTGTTTTTACGTGGATTGCCGGGAATCCGGGATACATTATGTATTCATCAGCGTTTGTGACTATTGTGTTGTTTGTTAAATTATAGTTGTTTGTTATTGTTTTTGTAATTGTAAAGGTTGTTGTTGGTATTTGGGATGTGAGTGTTAGTGTTTGTTTTGCGGTTGTTGTTGTGCTTATTATTGTGTCTGATTTTAGGTATTGGTCTTGTTTTTCAAACAACCTTGTTTTTGGATTGCCTAACAGGATTCGCTCATATGTGTTTTTTGTTTCCAGGTCGAATAGTTCGTTTCCGATATATTTGTGTGGCAAAAATTTCATGTATTTTTCGTATGGTTTGTTTTTGATTGTGTTTAGCATTGCTTCGCCTAGTGTGTTTCCTTGTGTTATGTAACGTATTGTTGGGGATGTGAAACTCCAGCTGTACGGGTCGTG
>WSZW01000163.1 GCA_013139905.1 archaeon | reverse complement strand
ATGTTGTGTCTAATGAACCGGAATCACAGGAAAAACCGTCGCATGGATTCAATGCATATTTAAATGTCAGATCGTGTAATTGCGGACTTACAGACGTATTATTTGTTGAAAAAATTGCATTAAATAAAAGATTTTTTCCGCCGGAATTAATACCTCCGCCGGATGTGTAAACTGTTGCATTTACCGCAGTAATCCAGCTTACCCCGTTATCGGCAGAAATATTTATTGTTATATTCTTGTTCTCATCCGGCTCTGTTGAATTCCATGTAGCAGATACGTTGAGAATACTATTGTATGTAGATAAAACATTAGACAAATAATTTCCCGTTGTATTTGTGCCTGAAAGAATGAGATTATCAGTTGAATTGGTGGTATTTATATGCGTTCCTGTATTCCAATCGTCATTAGTTGTCCAGGTCATGGTGTTAAATGCGCCGGAAAAATGATTGACGTAGATTATTGTTTTTCCGTTGTCAAATTCGTAGCATGGTTTTTTTGATATAGAACAAGTTTGTATTTCAAAGCAGTCCGGGTTGTCGATTGTGCCGTCGCATTTGAATGTTTTTCTGCCTATTGATGAAAGTGTTATTGTGCCGCCAGTGTCTTTTGGTATTTGATTGTTGGTTTCAACCCAAATATAATCTTGTATTATTCTGTTTGTATTTTGTTCTATTTTTTGTTCAAGTTCTTTTGTTTTTACGATGTATACTTTTTTGCTTAAGTCTATTTGATTATTATCCGTAATGTCAAATATTACATAATTTGATGTATCGCCGATTTTTATGTTGGACATATTGATTGAACCTGTTGATTGATTTGTATTTTGGATTATGTTACTTGAGAAAGCAAAAACTAGTAAAATTACTAATATCCCCATTATTTTTTTGATATACAAAGACAACACAACTAATAAATTAAAAATAATATCTCGATATAATGATATATGTAGAAGTAATATATATATTAATCGCTATTAATTACAAATAATGATTAATTATTTTAGCCAAACATCAATTATATGATTATTTAGAATATCTTCACCCAAATTATTTATAACAATTCTGTGTTGTCCTTCTTTTATTCTTTCTTCAGTATTGAAATTAATATTATCGTATTCCAAACCAACTTGTATGTTGTATTTTTTGTTAATACCGAATGAAAAACTTGGATTGGGCATATGATTAATATTACCGTTTGTAATCTTAGATATTCGGTTTTCGATTGTATCTGTGTCGCCTTTTGTGTATACTATGTATGCTTTTGATGTGTTTCCGTGCAATAATGTTTTTTGATTTAGGGCAATGTGTGTTGTGCCTGACGACAGACCTTCGAAGATACCGTCAGCATGAACAATTGCTGTTGTTGTTCCGTCGGCAAATGATGTTGATACGTATTTGTTTGTGCTGTCTTGTGTTGGTGAGAATCCGGTTCCTGTTAATTTTATTACTGTAAACCCGGGAGTTAAGTTGAAATTCTTTGTTGCGAAAGATGATAATCCAAAATAATTAGTGCACCAATAATTGACTGTGTGTTGACCTTCGGGGATATTAAATGCAAGAAAATGATAATGCGTTCTTGTATCATTTTGCATTGTTATATTTTCGGCGCCATCTAATGAATAAATACAATTAGAAACTCTTTGGTCAACTGAAATATTAAGCCATGTATCTTTTGAATGCAATTCATCTGCAGGATATTCTATTGTGATTATGGGTGCAATGGCATCAATTGCAATTTCTCTTGTCTCTGTCTGGTTTATGTTTCCGAGTTCGTCTTGTACGTATGCTGTGTATTTGTATGTCTTGTCTGCCAGATTTGTGAAGTTTGCTTCTAAACGATATAATCCGGCATCGTAAGATGCTTTTATTTCCTGTTCGGAGAGTGCGCGGTTCCAGATCTTGACTTCGTCGATTGTGCCGTTGAACGGTCTTATATAATTTACTGCATCACCTACATATATATTATCGTCACCGATACTAATGCTGCCTGTTGAAGATTCACAATTCTTATTTTCCCCATTAACATAAATACAAATATCAGAATTATTGTATGTTCCTGTTATGTAAGACCACTTACTAATCATATTCGCTGTTGTAGCCGTAACACTCCAATCTGAAAGACCTGCAAAATTTGCAATTACTGTTGTTGGATTAGCTAAACTCAGAGCATAACCCTCGTTTGCACCAGAAGATATTTTATCTATTATTCTACTACCATCACCATATACTGAATCTACATAAACCCAAGCCATTATAGTTATTGGACCAGATATTTTAAGGTTATTTGAATTGCTGATACCAACGAAATCATCAATGCCGTCGAATTCTAAAGCGCCGTTAAATTTTCCTGCAACCGCGGTTGGGCAGTTTGTGCATGTTCCGTTATTGCCGTAACTTGACCAGTCTTTAAAAAATGTTGAGTTTTCTTCTGCTTCATTATTGAACCTCCACCAACCGACAAGGGAGTTGTCCCAGTCGATAAATGCTGTTGAATTTACGCCAAAAGATGTATCATTGATTGTTACGTTTACATAGGAATGTGTATTGTTTGTAATTGAATCATTGACCGGTGTTGGCGGAACAAAAAAGATGTTTGGAGGATCTACAATCTCATAAGAGTATAAAATATTATTTACAGAATACGGGAACAGCACTCTTGTATTTCCGGTTAAATCTGCCAAAAATGAATATGTTCCGTTTGTTGGTTCTGAAAATGATTCGTTTGTTTTATATATTGTTGTTTGAACTGTGTTCATGTTGTATGGATCTCTATTTGTTATGTTTGTAATCATTGTTCCGGTTCCGTTTATTTCGTAATATGTGTCTTGGTCTGCTACGTATTCTTTTATTTTGTAGGCTGCGTAGATTGGCATGTTGATACCAAAAGTTGTTCTTACTTCATTAAATGAGCTTATAAGATT